>CAZFSH010000225.1:0-4921 GCA_964521935.1 uncultured Propionivibrio sp. | reverse complement strand
GCAACCAGGGAATACTCAGGCCACTTTTGCTCAGCCACATTCCCGGCAAGGGCGCGATTGCAGCGCTACTGTCGGGCAGCAGATCGGTCAGCACAAAGTACCAGGCGAGCAATTGCAGCAAGAGGGGGATATTGCGCAGGCTCTCCACATAAATGCTGCACGCGGCGCGCAAGAGAATGTTCGGCGACAGGCGGCCAATGCCGATCAAGCCCCCCAGCAGCGTGCTCACCACGATGGCCGGCAGCGCCACGCGCACGGTATTCGCCACACCGGCGAGGAAGGCACGCCAGTAACTATCGGCGGAATCAAACGCCAGCCAGCTTTCACCGATGGCGAACCCGGCCGGCTGCCGAAGAAAGTCAAAACCGCTTTGTATGCCCCGCTGCTGCAGATTTGCCGAGCTGATGGCTACGAGCAGCGCCACCAAGCCCGCCAGACACATGATCAAGCCGGCCTGAAGTGCCAGTCGATAGGCGCTACGCGGCCTCATGGACTAGGCACATGAATAGACACATGGATAGGCAAATTCCGCTGGTTCAGCAAACCTTCAACGTACCGGCGGCGCATACATCAGCCCGCCCTTGTTCCACAGCGCATTGAGCCCACGAGCCAGCTTGAGCGGCGAATCGCTGCCGACATTGCGCTGGAACATTTCGCCATAGTTACCCACCGCCGCAAAGGCGCGCAAGGCCCATTCGCGATCCAGCCCGAGCGCTTTGCCGGTATCTTCACCCGTGCCAAGCAAACGCTGTATCGCCGGGTCGGTGCTGGTGCGCAACTTCTCAAGATTAGCCTGTTGAATGCCGAGTTCCTCTGCTTCGACCAAGGCAAAGATTATCCATTTCACAATAGCAAACCACTCGTCATCACCACGCCGCACGACCGGCCCAAGCGGCTCTTTGGAGATCAGTTCGGGCAGGATGAGGTAATCATCGGGCTTGGGCGCTTCTTTCACACGAATGAAGGCCAGCGCCGAGGCATCGGTGGTGTAGGCCTGACAGCGGCCACTGAAAAACGCCTTGGTCGAGGCCTCAAACTTCTCGAAAACCACCGGCTTGATCTTGATCCCTTGCGCCTTGAAATAGTCGTTCAGATTCTTTTCGGTGGTGGTGCCCGACTGCACGCAGATGTCGACATTCTTCAATTGTTTGGCGCTGGTGATTTTCAGCTTTTTGGGTACCAGAAACCCCTGCCCATCGTAATAGCTGATAGCCGTGAAATTCAGCCCCAAGGAGGCATCGCGCGTCAGCGTCCAGGTGGTGTTGCGCGCCAGCAGATCCACCTCACCCGATTGCAAGGCGGTAAAGCGCTGTTGGGCGTTGAGTGGCACGTACTTCACTTTGTTCGCATCATTAAGCACCGCTGCGGCCAAAGCACGACAGACATCCACATCGAGGCCGCTCCAGTTACCCTGACTATCCGCCGAAGAAAAGCCGATAACGCCCGTGCTCACGCCGCAGACCAGTTGGCCGCGTTGTTTGATTTGCTCCAGTGTTTTTCCCGCGTGAGCGCTGGCGGGAAAAAGAAACAACGCACATACACCACTGAGCACGCACCTAACTACGCCTATGAGACTGCGAAGAAAACCTGCTGATGTATTCATAAAGTAAACGACCTGACGTAATGAAAAACTACGGTTGATGCTGCATGGTCTGATTCTACGTAACTCCGCCACCATGACGGTGTTACGACGCCGTCATGCGGCCTGCAAAAGTCAGCCGCTGTGGCACGGCGCTGGTGGGCATGTTGGCAACGGAGGGCGCGCATGACATGGCAGCACAAGCCTAAATAAAACCACGCCGTACCGCTGCCAGCCAAAATCGACTAAAAAGCTGACGTTGCCGTTCAAGACACCATCGACTGTAAACGTCCGCCACGTGATCTTCCCCTCTGATGACATCCGCTTCCGGCACGCTTAACCCACTGCGCCTGTTTGTTGAGCTGGCCCTCATCATGGTGGTGATCGAAACCGCATTGATGCAGCTACTGCCGACAGTCTTTGATGACCTGTCAGGCTGGGAGGCGGCCCTGGCAGATGCGCTGGCTATCGCCACGCTTGCTGGCCCGCTAATTCTCTGGCGCACGCTACGCATGCTGCGGCCGCGCGTTGAACCGGGATTCGACGACACAGAAAAGCCCTCCCACCCTTGGCGCTGGGCGCTCTTGGTCATGCTCGTCGGTTGCAGCCTCACTATCTGGCGCACCAAGCTACTGCACGAAGAGATCAGTGCCCGTGCCGAACTCGCATTCACACACCAGATTGAGCGGCTTGATGCCGACATACAAAACAGCTTCGCGCAAATTGTGCAAGCCTTACGCGGCACACGCGGCATGATCGACGCCTACCCCGAGGTCGATCGTTACGCATTCAGCAAATCCATTGCCTCACGTAACTTGTTCAACGAGCTAACCGGCCTGCGTGGCCTTGGCTTTATCGAATCGGTACTCAGCAGCGAACTGGATGCCCTGACACAGCGCGAGCGCCGCGATGGCGCGCCTGACTTCACCGTCAAAGGCATCGGGGGCGGGCCGATCAATGCCAGCACGCCCTACGTCATTCGCTTCGTTGAGCCGATTGCCAATAACCGCGCGGCAGTCGGCTTGGACATTGCGTCCGAAAAAAACCGCAAAGCCGCTGCCGATTTATCCGCACAAGGTGGCGAGCCAGTGCTGACCGATGTGATTACCCTGGCACAGGACAACAAAAAACGAGCGGGTGCCCTACTCCTGCTGCCGACCTATCGCGGTGGCGGCATCCCCAGCGACGTCGACGCGCGCATCGCCTCGCTGCGCGGCTGGGTTTATGCAGCGCTGGTGTATGACGAGCTATTCGCCAGTGCGCGTGATGCCACGCAAGGGCTGATCGCCTTTGACATCGCGCTGCGTGAGCGCGGTGTGCCAGAACAAACACGTAGCACGCCCAACGAAGAAACACGCATCTTTCAAGCCACAGGAAACCAGTCCTCCAACGCACCGCGCCTACACAACACCCACACCCTGAAGCTCGGTCAGCAAGACTTTGTCCTGCGCGTAACCAGCACCGAAAAATTCGAGACTGGCTTTGACTGGAGTGGCGCGACGCGCCCCGCCATTGCCGGCGCCTTCGTCAGCACGCTGCTCGCGCTGGCCATCTGGCTATTGATGACGGGGCGCAACCGAGCCTTGGAAAAAGCCAAGGAGCTGACCAAATCGGTGCGCGACGCCTACCTGCAAATGGAAACCGCCACGCGGCGAGTCGAGACAGTTCTGCAAGCCGCACCGTTTGGCATCCTGATTGTCAATGCTCAGGGCAAGATCGTCATGTGCAACCCGGCGGCTGACCGAATGTTCGGCTACGACGGCAGCGAGTTGCTCATGCAACCGGTCGAACAACTCGTGCCCCTCGCGGCGCGCAGCGGGCATAACGCCCACATGGCCAGCTATGCGCTGAACCAGACGCCACGCCGCATGGGCGCCAACCGACGCCTGACCGCCAGACGGAAAGACGGTAGCGAAATCCCCGTGGAAGTGGGCCTCAATCCCTTGATCGTTGGCGATGACAGCAGCGTGCTGGTCACCATCCTCGACATCAGCGAGCGCGCCCACGCGGAAGACGAGCTCGCCCTGTATCGACAGCAACTCGAAATGGTCGTCAGCCAGCGCACCGCTGAAGCGATGCGCGCCAAAGAAACTGCCGAAAAAGCCAACGCGGCCAAGACCTTGTTCCTGAGCAATATGTCGCATGAGCTGCGCACGCCACTGCACGCCGTGCTGTCATTTGCCAAACTAGGAAAAAAACGCTCGGCCGAGACACCCGACGTGCCGCCAAAGCTGGCGCAATATTTTGAAAAAATCGTGGATGGCGGCGAGCGCCTGCTCACACTGGTGAACGCGCTGTTTGAGCTATCGTCACTGGAATCAGGCAAGCGCACCTTCAACTTCGCGCCACTCGCCTTGCACACGCTGATCGACGAGGCCGTGCGTGTCGCAGAGCCGGAGGCAAGCCCACGCTCCATCCGCTTTATCACCGAACTGCCCAGCGAGGAAATTATTGCCCGGCTCGATGCAGACAGCATGCGCAGTGTGCTGAACAAATTACTGAACAATGCCATCCAGTTTTCGCCGGTGGGCGGCGAGGTCATCCTGCGCGTTCATCTCGAGCGCAATGTAGAGAACGAGAAAGATTGTCCGGTGCTGCTTATCAGCATTGCCGACCACGGCATCGGCATCCCGGAAAGCGAACTGGAGTCCGTTTTCGATGCCTTCGTACAAAGCAGCAAAACTGAAACCGGCGCCGGTGGCAAAGGCTTGGGGCTGGCTATCTGCCGCGAGATCATCACCGCCCACGGCGGCAAAATCAGCGCCAGCGCCAATCCGGGTGGTGGTGCGGTCATCACGATAGCGCTACCACTGGCCCAAGACGCTAGCTCAGGCTAATCACGCCAGCGCATAAGCTAACCAGTTTTTCTTCGTTCCCTTGGAAAAGGGCGCTCGCTACAGTGGCGCCATGTTCACTCACATCAAGGAAACGATCATGCGCATCACTAGCCAACTCCTGCGAACCCTGAAGCTGACAACTGTCACGGCAACCGTGCTGACAACATTGTTCGCCAGCACGGCCAATGCGGCCGACGTCAGCCTACTCAACGTCTCCTACGACCCAACGCGCGAGCTGTATCAAGACTTCAATGCCGCCTTCGCCAAATATTGGCAGGGCAAAACGGGCGACAAGGTAGCGGTCAAACAATCCCACGGCGGCTCCGGCAAACAGGCGCGCGCCGTGATCGACGGGCTGGAAGCCGACGTCGTGACGCTGGCGCTGGCCTACGATATTGATGTAATTGGCGACAAGGCCAAGCTACTGCCCGCCGACTGGCAAAAACGTCTGCCGCACAATGCGTCGCCCTACACCTCGACCATCGTATTTCTTGTGCGCAAGGGC
>CAZFSH010000224.1:0-4935 GCA_964521935.1 uncultured Propionivibrio sp. | reverse complement strand
GCCGTGCCCGCCTGGGTAAAAATCGCCCGGAATAGCGCTTCGTTTTTGCTCAGTTGCGTCGTCAGCGAGGCGGTACGCTGATGCTCCTGACGCAGTTTGCCCATCAGGCCGTTAACCGAGGACACCAGCCGGTCAAGAATATCGGGATGCCAGCGGCCGCTAGCAGCACGTTTGAGGACAAAGTCTTCCGACGGCGTCTCGGCTACCTGCCCGAGGTAGTCACTTAGTCGCCGCAGGTGGCGCGTAACCAAACCATGAAAAACGATCAGCAGGAACACCGCCACGAGGCTGGTTTTGATGCCGTTGAGCACCAGGGTGCGGAAAAACACGCTCCACAGCTGGTCAAAAATTTTGTCTTCGCTGGCAACGACTTCGAGTTCGCCGATGACCCGCTGTTGCTCGCCCACCCCGTGCACCAAGGGAATACGCCGGGTGATCTGACGCACCGACTGACGCCGGCCAGCCGACCATTCAGCGTGATCAGCAATCACGACGGCCAAATATTCAACGTTGGGCAAGCGCAGCAAGCCCTCAAGCTGGGTTTTTATCTGCGACGAATCCAGCACCCATACGGCCTCAGCCAGCGATTCCTGGTAGATCTCTTCAATGAAACGGAAGCCGCGCTCAATTTGCTGGACGTCACGGCGATACTCAAGATACAGCTCGCCAGCGGTAATCAGCGAGGTGACCACGGTGCTGAACATGATCAGCGCCATCAGCATGCGCTTGGCCAGCCCATTCCCGTCAAGCAAGGCTGCACGCACAGTGTGTTTGGTCGTATTCACGAGCATGCTGAGTAGTTTTTGGCGGTGTTTTGATACGGGTTTTTGATGCGGTATGGCGATATTGTCATCGTCGCGGAATAGCCTGCACTAGCGACATTGTGACGGGATAACGGAGCGTGAACGCAACACGCCTGCGGGATTATGCCAAATAGACTTGTCCTGCTACAGGTTATTGCTTAGCTAGTCGCGCCCTGCGGTGTAGCCAGCGGGACACAGCCCAATTTTAGTGCGGACCTTTTTCTGAACTCGCTCCATTTGAGTGCAACTTACGCCATACCGAGGGCGCTTGGCCATACCACTGGCGAAATGCGCGCGTAAACGAGCTTTGCTCGGCATAACCCAGCAGCAGCGCCACATCGAGCGCGCTCAGCGACGGGTCTGCCAAATAAATACCCGCCAGGTCGCGACGAACTTGGTCGAGCACCCCCTGAAAGGAAAAGTCAGCCGCTGTGAGACGGCGCTGCAAAGTGCGCGGCGCGATGTTGAGCATCTGGGCAACGCGCTCCAACGTCGCCTCGCACTTGGGCATCAGCGGAATCAGCGCCTGACGCACCGATTCGGCCACGCACTGGCGAGTGCTGGGATCGCGCGAAGTGCGTCGAGTATCGCGAGGACTCGACTTCAGCGGCGACGGACGCCGCAGCAGCGCCGCGCGTGCCTGCTCGCGCATGGCCAGATGTAATACCGCATCGGCCTGCGGCAACGCACGCTGCAGAAGCGCGCTGTCAAAAATCAGCGAATTGCTGGATGCCGCAAAGTGCACCGGGCAGGCAAAAAAAGCTTCGTAGAGCGGCAAGGCGGCGCTATCGCTCAACGCGTGCTGAAAACAGACTGCCCGCAGGGGCAGCGCCGTGCCGGCAATCCAGCGGCCAAACGCATACCAGCTCGCCAACAGAGTTTCCGCCAAAACCGGGCTATACGGCAGTGAGGGTGAATCGGCGAGCACATGCCAGGTCAACTCGGCACGGTCGCCATCGCGCTGAAAGCGTGTTTCGCTGTAACCCGTATCAAACACCAATTGTCGATAGTGCGGCACCAGCTCAATCGCTTCGCCTAAGGTGCTGCAGGTCATCAGCGCATAGCCGAGGACGCTGAACGTCGCCGGACGCACGCGCTGGGCAAACTCAATACCCAAGGGTAAAGCTAAGGGTAAGGGCTGGCTAAACCCCGCCTGACTCGGCGTTTTACATACGCGGTTGATCGCTTCACACCAGTGCAAGAGATCACGCATCGGCATGCGCGCACTCGCGCCGCCATCCGGTTCAGGCAGCCCGACAGCGGCGATCAGGCGCTCACGCGGATAGCCAAGCTGCTCGCCGAGTTCGAGCAACTGCAAGGCGAAGCTTGTGGCCGCGGTAATCGATTCAGCAGGATCGGGGCGGCGTACGGGTTTGCGTTCAGGGAGGTGTTCAGCGTGGCGCAAGAAAGTGGCGTGAATTGACAAACATAAAGTCATTTTGCGGCAAGCATGCCGGCAAAGCAATGCGTAATATCCATGACATCAATAACGACAACATCCCTTGGAGGTAGCTCAGCGTGGTTCCGATCGATCAGGTACAACTGCATTTCAACCCGGCGGCACTCGGGGCCTTGAATTTCGTGCTGGCGCTGGTGATGTTTGGCATCGCCATCGACCTCAAGGTGGAGGACTTCCGCGAAGCCCTCAAGTCACCCAAAGGCCTGCTCCTGGCCACCGTCGGTCACCACCTGATTTTCCCGGCCATGACCTGGTGCCTGATCTGGATCTTGAAGCCGGTGCCGAGCATTGCGCTGGGGATGATCCTCGTGTCGTCCTGTCCGGCCGGCCATTTGTCCAACTTCCTGACGCATTTTTCCAAAGGCAATGCCGCCTTGTCGGTCAGCGCCAGCGCCGTGTCGACGGCTCTAGCGATCATCATGACGCCGATCAACTTCAACTTCTGGGGCAACCTGCACCCGGTCACCCACGATCTGATGCAGAGCATTTCGCTCGACCCGCTGATGATGCTTTACGACATCATCATCCTGCTCGGCCTGCCCCTCGCCGCCGGTCTCTACATCTCGCACAAGCACCCGGAATGGGCCCAGAAAGCCCACGGACCGATGAAGATATTGTCCATGGTGGTGTTCATCGGTTTCGTGATTTTTGCCTTGGCCGCGAATTTCGAGCACTTCATGGCCTACATCGAGTTTGTCGTGGTCACGGTATTTATTCATAACCTGTTGGCCCTGGTCACCGGCTTTTCGCTCTCGTCCCTGCTCAAACTGAAGGACGCCGACCGTCGCGCCGTCACCTTTGAAATGGGCATTCAGAACTCCGGTCTGGGCCTGATCCTGATCTTCAACCTGTTCAACGGGCTCGGCGGCATGGCCATCATCACCGCCTGGTGGGGAATCTGGCACATCGTCTCCGGCCTCACGCTCGCGGTTTACTGGAGCCGTCGCGAACCGCGCAATGACCTCCATCACGCTCACTAATTCACGGAATCCACACTCATGACCAAAGTTCTCATCACCGGCACCTCTGGATACCTCGGTGGAACCTGCCTGGCCCGCCTGGCGGCCAATTCCGCCATGCAGGTCGTTGCCTTTGACCTGCGCGCCCCGGCCACGCAAATCGCCGGCGTCACCTACGAAAATGCCGACATCCGCTCACCCGAGGTCGACGCCATCATTGCGCGCAACCAGCCGGACGTCGTCGTGCATCTGGCCGCCGTCATCCCCAGCCCCAAGCATGGCCGTGACTTTGAGTACAGCGTCGACGTCGATGGCACCAAAAATCTGCTCGAAGCCTGTGTCAAGCATGGCGTCAAGCGCGTGATCATTTCGTCCTCCGGCGCCGCCTACGGCTACCACGCCGACAACCCGGAATGGCTGACGGAAAATGACCCGGTACGCGGCAACTACGAGTTCCCCTATTCGTATCACAAGCGTCTGGTGGAAGAAATGCTGGCCGAATACCGCCAGAGCGCACCGCAGATGGAGCAAGTGATTTTCCGCATCGGCACCATCCTCGGCCCAACCGTGAACAATCTCATCACCAACCTGTTCGAGAAGCCGCGTCCGCTGGCAATCGCGGGCTCCGACAGCCCCTTTGTGTTCATCCACGACGAAGATGTGGTTGGCGCCATTCTGCATGGCATCAAGGATGGCAAGCCCGGCATTTATAACGTGGCGGGCGACGGCAAGCTGACCATCCATGAAATCGCCGCGCGCATGGGTAAAACCTGCCGCACCTTGCCCGCCGGCCTGCTCAAAGCCGGCTTGTGGCTGGGTAAGAAGCTCGGCCTCACGCAATACGGCCCGGAGCAGCTGAACTTCCTGCGCTACCGTCCAGTGCTGCTCAATACGCGCTTGAAAGAAGAATTTGGCTACGTACCCAAGCGCAGCTCGGCCGAGGTGTTCGAGCTGTATCGCGCCTCACGCCAGACAGGAAAATAAGCGTCATGACGGGCGAGTGGCAGACCATTGCCGCGCGCCTTGCTCATGAACGCAGCCCCTGATTGCCCACTCCCAGGAGTCCGCCAATGAAATCTCTCGTTTTCGCTACGGCCGCGCTGTCGGCCATCCTGACCACGGCAAGCCATGCCCTGCCGGTGCAGGTGCTCGATGCCCAAGGCCAGCCGCTGGCTACCGTGATGGTCAGTTCACTGCCCGCCGCGCCAGCGGTCGTGGATAACTCTGACAGCGGCTATGCCGCGCATGGCAAGCCGCAAAAAGCCTTGTTTGAAACGCATCGTTTCACCAACGCCGCCGGCCGGGTTGAGCTGCCCACGCACCCGGAATGGAAGCTGCGTCTGCGCAAGCCCGGTTACAAGGATCTGCTACTGGAGGGTAAAGACTTCGCCAACAAGCCGCTGGTGATGACACGCGAAACCGACCCCTTGGAACTGGCAAACCAAAAACCGGCCAATGCCTGGATCGGCACTGTCGATTTTGCCGATAAAGATCTGCAAAAAGCCTGGCTGTTGCAGTGTAATTTCTGTCACCAGCAAGGCTCGGCCTTTCTGCGTCGCAACCGCACTCCCGAGGAATGGACCACGGTCATGCAGCGTATGACGCGCTACGGCGCCCGCCTGCCCTCGCACATGCAAAAACAGCTGCCCGCCATTCTCTCCGCCCATTGGGAAAAGGTGAACGCCAACCCGGCGCTGGTGCCCGCTGCAACGCC
>CAZFSH010000223.1:0-4935 GCA_964521935.1 uncultured Propionivibrio sp. | reverse complement strand
AATTGGTTGGTAACGCAAGCGTCAATCGTGTAGTGCCCGGAGTTGTGCGGGCGCGGCGCCATTTCGTTGACGTAGAGCTGCCCGCGCACGACAAAAAACTCGACCGCCATGGTGCCAATGTAGTTCAGCTTGCCGGCGATGCCTTGAGCGATCTCTTGGGTTAATTCCAGTACGTCACCGGCCATGCATCCGGTGGTGCGTGCGGGAACTATGGACACGTCAAGAATGCCGTGGGCGTGTTGGTTTTCAGCGGTTGGGAAACACACAACGCGGCCATCTTCATCGCGTGCCAACACCACCGAAATTTCATAGTCGAGCGGCAGCATCGCTTCCAGCACGCAATGCTCGCCT
Source organism: uncultured Propionivibrio sp. (assembly GCA_964521935.1). Lineage (GTDB taxonomy): Bacteria > Pseudomonadota > Gammaproteobacteria > Burkholderiales > Rhodocyclaceae > JADJEF01. The sequence continues at coordinate 4,584 of CAZFSH010000223.1, read as the reverse complement.
TTCATGTGCTGGAAAGCGGCAAGGGCTTCGGTACGATTGGCCACACGCGCTTGTCCTTTGCCATCGTAACCAAAGCGCGCGACTTTGAGTATGCCGGGGAAGAGTGTATCGGGCGCGGCGTTGAGATCGGCCTCACTACGGATATCGGCGTAAGGCGCATGGGGAAAGCCATTGGCTTTCAGAAAGCCCTTTTCAGCGCTACGGTTCTGGCAGATGGCGACGGCTTCGGCGTGTGGGCGCACGGGAACGAATTTGGACAAATAGGCCAGCGTGTCGGCTGGCACATTTTCAAATTCGGTGGTGACGGCAGCGCAGGTTTCGGCCATGCGGTTGAGTGCGTCTTGATCGGCGTAGTCGGCGATCAGATGTTCGTCAGCAATTTGACCCGCAGGGCTGTGTTTGTCCGGGTCGAGTACGATCACGCGGTAGCCCATCTCGTGCGCTGCGGCGACAAAGAAACGGCCGAGTTGGCCACCACCAAGCATGCCGAGCGTTGCGGGAGGCAGAATCCTGGCCATAGCGATTACTCAGCGCTTGATGGCGCGATAGCCAATATCGCGGCGGCACTGCATGCCGTCAAAGTGGATCTGGTCCAGCGCCTGATAGGCGGCGGTTTGTGCTTGCTTGACGCTTTCGCCCAAGGCTGTCACGCAAAGTACGCGCCCCCCTGCGGTGACAACGCTGTCGCCGTTCATCGTGGTGCCGGCGTGGAACACATGCGCCTCGTCGCTCATGGCATTGCCGTCGCTGGGAAGCCCGTTGATGACGTCGCCTTTGCGCGGAGTGTCGGGGTAGTTGGCTGCGGCCATGACGACGCCGAGCGCCACGCGCCTATCCCATTGCGTTTCGACTTCGTGCAAACGGCCATCAATACCGGCGTTGATGATCTGCAAGAAGTCGGACTTGAGCCGCATCATGATGGGCTGGGTTTCCGGGTCGCCAAAGCGGCAGTTGTATTCGAGTACACGCAGCGTGCCGTCGGGCTTGATCATCAGGCCGGCGTAAAGAAAGCCGGTGAATACGATGCCATCTTTGGCCATACCGGCGATGGTCGGGTCGATGACCTCGCGCATCACACGGGCGTGAATTTCGGGTGTGACCACCGGAGCCGGCGAGTAGGCTCCCATGCCACCGGTGTTGGGGCCTTGATCGGCGTCCAGCAGGCGTTTGTGATCCTGGCTGGTGGCCATCGGCAGGGCGGTTTTGCCGTCGGCCATGACGATGAAACTGGCTTCTTCGCCATCGAGAAACTCTTCGATGACCACGCGTGCACCAGCGTCGCCCAACTTGTTGTCGGCAAGCATGGCGTCGATGGCGGCATGTGCTTCGGCGAGCGACATCGCGACGACCACGCCTTTGCCAGCGGCAAGTCCATCCGCTTTGATGACAATAGGGGCGCCTTGTCGGTCGATATAGGCATGCGCGGCTGTGGCATCAGCAAAGGTTTCAAAGGCCGCTGTCGGTATGCCATGGCGCGTCATGAAACGCTTGGCAAAGTCCTTGGAACTTTCCAGTTGTGCCGCTGCTTGTGTGGGACCGAAGATGCGTAGGCCGCGGGCGCGGAACAGATCAACCACGCCGGACGCTAGCGGCGCTTCCGGGCCCACGACGGTAGCGTGAATCGCTTCACGTTTGGCAAAGTCGGCTAATTGCTGCAGATCAGTGATCGGCAGATTTTCCAAACGGGGTTCGCGTGCCGTGCCGGCATTACCCGGAGCAACGTAGACGGTGGCGACTCCCTCGCTTTGGGCGAGGCGCCAGGCCAGCGCATGTTCGCGGCCACCGCCGCCAATGACGAGTAGTTTCATCGTGATCAGTGACGGAAGTGACGGAAACCCGTAAAGACCATGGCAATGTTCTGCTCATCGGCAGCGGCAATGACTTCCGCGTCGCGCATTGAGCCACCGGGTTGGATGACTGCGGTAGCACCGGCCTTGGCCAGTACGTCAAGGCCATCGCGGAAGGGGAAGAAGGCATCCGAGGCAACGACTGAGCCGACCACCGTCAGACCAGCATTCTCTGCCTTGATCGCGGCAATGCGCGCCGAGTCCACGCGGCTCATCTGGCCGGCACCGACGCCAATCGTCATGTTGTCTTTGCAGAACACAATGGCATTCGACTTCACATATTTGGCAACGCGCCATGAGAACAGCAGATCGCGCATTTCCTGCTCGGTCGGCACGCGCTTGGTGACGACCTTGATATCGCTTTGTTGTATGCGCGCTTCGTCGGCACTTTGCACAAGCAAGCCACCGCCTACGCGTTTGTAATCGAAGGCACCCGCAATGCTTCCTAGGGGAACGATCAGGACGCGCAAATTTTGTTTGGCGGCGAATACGGCGCGGGCTTCGTCAGTGACAACTGGGGCGATGATCACTTCGGCAAACTGACCGGCAATGGCTTCAGCGGCAGTTTTGTCGATCGCCCCATTAAAGGCGATGATGCCGCCAAAGGCCGAGGTCGGGTCAGTCTGAAAGGCACGGCGGTAGGCGTCTTCGGCGTTCTTGCCCAGCGCGACACCACAGGGATTCGCATGCTTGACGATGACGCAGGCGATCTCGCCTTTGCTGGCATCAAATGCTTTGACGCACTCCCATGCCGCATCGGAGTCGGCAATGTTGTTGTACGACAGCTCTTTTCCTTGAAGTTGCTGATACGCGGCGATGCTGCCAGCGACCGGTGTCGTTTCGCGATAGAACGCGGCGGACTGGTGCGGGTTTTCACCGTAGCGCATGGTGTCCACTTTGTCGAACGCCAGTTGCAGGCAATTGGGGAACACGCCAGGCTTGTTTTCTTCGTCCAACGACGTCAGCCAATTGGCAATCGCCGAGTCGTAGCGGGCGGTGTGGGTGAACGCTTTCTTCGCCAACGCAAAGCGGGTTTTGTAGGACAGCGACTTGTTCGCCTTTAGCTCGTCAAGCACGATGCTGTAGTCCGCCGGGTCGGTAATGATGCCGACACCGCCTTGTTCGTTGCCGTGATTTTTAGCCGCGGCACGCACCATGGCGGGGCCGCCTATGTCGATGTTCTCGATGGCGTCATCAAGCGTGCAACCGGGCTTGGCGATCGTTTCGCGGAAGGGGTAAAGATTGACAATCACCAGATCAATCGGCGGAATGTCATGTTCTTTCATGGTGGCCAGATGCTCGGGCAGGTCGCGCCGACCGAGAATGCCGCCGTGCACTTTCGGGTGCAGGGTTTTGACGCGGCCGTCTAGCATTTCGGGGAAGCCGGTGTGCTCGGAAACATCGGTTACCGGCAAGCCGGCATCGCGCAGCATCTTGGCGGTGCCACCGGTGGAGAGCAGGGCGACGCCCAGTTGATCTAGCCCGCGGGCAAATTCCAATACGCCTTGCTTGTCGGAAACGCTGATCAGCGCCCGAGTAACTGGTGCAACCATGGTGAAAACCTCAGGGAAAATTACAGTAAATCGTAGTCGGCCAGCTTGCGACGCAGGGTGCCACGGCTGATACCGAGAATTTCGGCGGCGACAGTCTGGTTGTCGTCGGCCTGTTTCATGACCACTTCCAGCATGGGACGCTCGACCGTGCGTAAAACCATGTCGTATACGGCGTGTGGTGCCTGCCCGTCCAGATCACGGAAATAACGGTTCAGGGAACGACGAACGCAATCGTGCAGTTCTGAGCTCATGCCGCCCTCACTTGTGCAATCAACACGCCATCATTGGCCGCATGGTCAACCACGGTGTTGAGGAAAAATTCATCAATAGCCGCCAACTGATCCTGCGTCGTTGGCAGCTGATTCATGGCGTGACGGAAATGCGCCGCGCCGACGATGCCCTTGGTGTACCAGCTGATGTGCTTGCGCGCGATCTTGACGCCGGTCTCTTCGCCATAGAAGTGGTAAAGCTCGAGCAGATGGCCACGCAAAATGTCATGAATTTCGACCGGCGTGGGTGCCGGCAGGTGCTGGCCGGTTTTCAGGAAGTGTTCAATTTCGCGGAACAGCCACGGCCGTCCTTGTGCCGCACGACCGATCATGACGCCATCGGCCTTGGTGTAGTCGAGGACGAATTTAGCCTTTTCCGGCGAGGTGATATCGCCATTGGCGATCACGGGAATTTTGATCCGTGATTTCACCAGCGCGATGGTGTCGTACTCGGCATCGCCCATGTATTGGTCGGAGCGGGTGCGGCCATGAATGGCGACGGCGCGAATGCCACTCTCTTGGGCGATACGCGCAATCGTGGGTGCATTCTTGTTTTCGTGGTTCCAACCGGTGCGGAACTTGAGCGTAACCGGCGTGTTGGGCACCGCATTGACCACCGCTTCGAGAATGCGCCCGACCAATTCTTCGTGTTGCATGAGCGCGGAGCCGGCCATTACATTGCAGACCTTCTTGGCCGGGCAGCCCATGTTGATGTCAATGATCTGTGCGCCATTGTCCACATTGAACTTTGCCGCTTCACCCATCATCGCCGGGTCAGCACCAGCGATTTGCACGGAGATCGGATCGACTTCACCTTCGTGATTAGCGCGGCGCAAGGTCTTTGCGCTGCCGTACAGTAGGGAATTCGAGGTCACCATCTCGGATACCGCCAAGCCGGCACCTAGGCGCTTGCAC
>CAZFSH010000222.1:3724-4965 GCA_964521935.1 uncultured Propionivibrio sp. | reverse complement strand
GCGCGCTAAATCACTTGCTGAAAAGTAGCTGCCAGCGGCGCATCGTCTGTTGGTTGAGTTGTTCCCAGTAATCCCAGTAACTCATGCTCGCTTCCCACAAGCGTGCTTGCGCGCGGAAGCCAAAATTCAGCGCGTGTCGTGGTACAGGTTTTTTCAACGACTCTGCAGCCATCAGTTCCAGCAGACGGTCCAGTGCCAGCGCGTGGAAGCGTTCGCTTCCAGGGACGGCACGTAGCGAAACTTCACTCACAGCCTGACGCCAGAGCATCAGCGCGTGCGCGTTGCTGACCTGAGCTTTACGTGCCATCCAGGGCAGAATTTTGGGCGGACGAGTCTGTTTTGCGGCCATTAACTTCATCAATCGATACCTCCTTGCGGGTGTTGTCGAACCGGCAACACCTGAAAACGGCGGCCGGTGCGCTAAACACATGCTGTGCAGTTCATCGAAACCACGCCTGTGCAGGTAGACTAGGCGAATCATTCGAAGTCACTACTTCCGCGCCAAGCCCCTACCTGCCTTGTCTGGCCGGTTTTTTTTTACGAGGCAGCGTTAGCGGTTAACTCTCCTACATTGGCATGACTCTCCTCGCTGGATTAAACGAACCGCAGCTCGCCGCCGTGACGCTGCCTGCGCAACATGCTCTGATTCTGGCCGGTGCCGGCTCAGGGAAAACCCGTGTGCTGACCACGCGCATCGCCTGGCTGATTTCGACCAATCAGGTGTCGCCGGCGGGCATTTTGGCCGTGACGTTCACCAATAAAGCGTCGAAGGAAATGCTCGCGCGCCTGAGTGCGATGTTGCCGATCAATGTCAAAGGCATGTGGATTGGCACCTTTCACGGCTTGTGCAATCGCTTGCTGCGCGCGCATTACCGCGATGCGGGCTTGCCGCAGCTGTTCCAGATCATGGATTCTGCCGATCAGCTGGCGGCGGTGAAGCGACTGCTCAAGGCGCTGAATGTGGATGATGAGAAATATCCGCCGCGCGAAATGACCTGGTTCATCAACGCGCAAAAAGAAGCCGGGTTACGGCCGGGGTCCGTCGAGGCGTTCGATGACTGGACGCGCAAACGTGTGGAACTCTACGAAGCCTACGAAGCGCAATGCCAGCGCGAGGGCGTGGTGGACTTTGCGGAATTATTGCTGCGCTCGTATGAGTTGCTGGAGCGCAACGAGCCTTTGCGCCGGCACTATCAAGATCGCTTCCGGCACATTCTGGTCGACGAGTTTCAAGACACCAA
>CAZFSH010000222.1:0-3624 GCA_964521935.1 uncultured Propionivibrio sp. | reverse complement strand
CCACGGAGCCATGTTCTGTGTCGGTGATGATGACCAGTCGATCTACGCTTTCCGCGGTGCCGATGTCGGCAACATGCGCGACTTTGAACGCGAGTTCAAGGTGCAGAACATGATCCGGCTGGAGCAAAACTACCGCTCACACGGCAATATTCTTGATGCGGCGAATGCCATCATCAAAAACAATCCCTTGCGCTTGGGCAAAAATTTGTGGACCGAAGCAGGCTCGGGCGAGCCCATTCGGGTGCATGAGTCGTATTCGGATGGTGACGAAGCGCGCTTCATTGTCGAGGAAGTGAAGGCCTTGGCGCGTGACGGCCATGCCCGTGCCGAAATCGCCCTGCTTTATCGCAGCAATGCCCAATCGCGCGCACTTGAACATGCCTTGTTCAACGCCGGCCTGCCGTATCGCGTTTATGGCGGTTTGCGCTTTTTTGAGCGGGCCGAGATCAAGCATGCGTTGGCGTATTTACGCTTGAGTGCCAATGCCGACGACGACAGCGCCTTTTTGCGCGTGGTCAATTTCCCGGCGCGCGGTATCGGCGCACGCAGTCTGGAAAACCTGCAAGACGCGGCGAAAATTTCGGGTGGCAGCTTGCACGCCGCGATTTCTGGCGTCGGCGGTGCTGGCGGCGCCAAGCTCGCCGCTTTCGCCGAACTCGTTGCGCGTTTGCGTGCGGGCACACACCTGCCCTTGCCTGAACTGGTCGCGCATGTGATTGAAGTGTCGGGCCTGCGCACGCACTACCAGAACGAGAAAGAGGGGCAGGAACGGCTGGAAAACCTCGATGAACTGATCAATGCCGCGAGCAACTTTGTCGCGGAGACGGGCGAGGTGGGGGCCGAGGGTGAGTTGTCCGCCGATCTGATCGCCTTTTTGTCACACGCCTCACTGGAGGCGGGCGAGCATCAGGCCGGTGAAGGCGATGATGCCTTGCAACTGATGACGGTGCACTCTGCCAAAGGGCTGGAGTTCAACGTCGTGTTCATTTGTGGCTTGGAAGAAGGTTTGTTCCCGCATGAGAACAGCCTCAATGAAGACAAGGGTTTGGAGGAAGAACGCCGCCTGATGTACGTCGCGGTCACGCGCGCGCGGCAGCGCTTGTACTTGTGCTTTGCCCAGACGCGCATGCTGCACGGGCAGACACGTTACAACCTGCCCTCGCGCTTCCTCGATGAGATTCCGGAGGATCTATTGAAATGGTTGACGGCCAGGGGTGGCCATGGCGGGCAGGGTAGTCATGGCGGCTACGATCATGGCGCCGTCCCACAGCGACTGACTTTTGGCGATAGCCCGCGGCGGACCAGCAGCCACTCTGCCAGCAGCGCCAGCGGCTTTCGTATCGGCCAAAGCGTGACCCATCCCAAGTTTGGCCTGGGGGTGATTGTCAATGCCGAGGGTACCGGCAGTGATGCGCGCGTTCAAGTTAATTTTGGTGCAGCCGGGGTAAAGTGGCTGGCCTTGTCGGTGGCCAAGTTGGACGCCGTTTAATCTGTATCTAACCCTTTCTGGAGAACTTCATGAACCCCACTGCCCAAGCATTGACCGGTTTTATTGCCTGGTTTCTTCTGCTCCTCGTCACGCTGGGGATTTATCGAACCTTCGTGGTGATGACCCAGAAAAAAGCGCCAAACAGCTTTAAGCCAGATGGCAGCGATGTTTCCGATTTTGCTGGCCGTCTGTGTCGCGCTCACGCCAACTGCTACGAGAGCTTTCCGTTTGTCGGCGGCGTGCTTTTGCTTGCTTTAGCGACTCAATCGACGGACATCACCAACGGCTTGGCCTTGGTCATGCTCGGCGCGCGCGTGGTGCAATCGCTGGTGCATCTGATCTCGACCAGCGTCATGGCTGTGCAGCTGCGCTTTGCCTGCTTCTTGGTTCAGGTCGGCATTGCTGTGTCGTGGCTGCCGGCGTTTTGGCAGAAGTTTGCCTGACGCGCCTAGCTTGCCAGTTATCCCCGAAGTCCCCCCCTCCCACAGAATAGCCCGACTAAATTTGTCGGGCTATTTTTTTGTATTTGCAACCTAAATATTTTGTTTCTACAAGTTTCTATGTACTAACATCACACGGTCCCAAAAAGTCTATGCGCTCGGGTTGGCCGCGCTGCGTCTTCAAATAACTGTTCAGCTGGAGATATAAATGAAACGTTCTGCATCGGTAAAGCAAAGCAACAAGTCCTCTTCTCACGCCGCTTCTGCCTCGGCAAAACGACCGTCAGCGCTATGGAAGACAGCTTTTGCTGTGACCGCTCTGGCTGGCATGATCAGTGCGGCGTATGCAGCAGACCCGCTCAAAGGCGTTTTGACCGAGTTGCTGGAGGTCAGCCCGCGTGTGGCGGCAGCGAATAGTGATAAAGAGGGTGCTGCGGCGCGCGTGAGCGAGACATTCCGTCGCGCCTGGACGCCGACGCTGGATCTCACCGTTGAAGGCGGTACGCAGCGCTACGAAACCGAGTCGGTGTCCAATCCCCCGCGTCTGGGAACGGATCGGACGTCATTGCGGGCTACTCAGCTGTTGTATGACTTTGGCCGTACAGGCCATCAAGTCAGCGAAACCGAGTCGGTCGCCTCGCAGAGTGCGGCGGTAGCCTCGGCCACTCGTGACGGCTTGCTTCTGGAAGCCCTGACGGCGCACTGGAGTTCGGTGCGTGCCCAGCGTGTGCTGGAGTACTCCAAGCAATCCGAAGCCAGTGTGCGCAATCAGGCCAAACTGGAAAACTCGCTGGTTGAGTTGGGCAAAGGCTATGAGTCCAATCTGCTGCAGGCAAAAGTTCAGCTGGCTAGCGCAGAAGCGCGGCGTGTTCGTGCCGAAGGGGCGCTCGACATTGCGCAGGCCCGTGTCAATGCCGTATTTGGCACTCTGACCAAGCGCGTTGTTTTTGAAGAAGTGGCCTTGCCCGTCGCAGCCAAACTGCCGAAGTCGCTGGATGAAGCGAAAGCCTTGGCGCTTGAGCACAATCAGCAACTCAAAATTGGCGTCCATCGTTCGCAGGCTATCCGTGAGCGCGTTGCCGGCACGTCTGCCAAAGAGTTTTTGCCCCGTTTGCAGCTGGTTGCTGAAAGCGGTAGCCGGCATGACGTCGACACCACGCGCGGTGGTACGAGCGTGAACGACAGCAAGGTCGCGATTCAGTTGCAATACACCCTCAACGCGGGTATGGCCGGAAGTTACGCGGTTGATTCGGTTCAGCGTGAGCTGGATGCCAGCGTCTCGCGTGAAATCGAAACGCGCGATCTGGTGCTTGAACAAGTCAATATCGCTTGGCGCAACATGCTGGTGGCCAAGCAAAACAAAGATACGCTTAGCAATCAGGTGCGTATTGCCGCCAAGTTCTTTGAAATGGCCTCCGCCGAGCGTCAGATGGGCCGTCGTTCCCTGCTGGATGTGCTGACGGCTGAAGTGTCGCTCATCAATGCCCTGAGCGATCTCGTGTCAACCGAAGCCGATGCCGCCATCGCCGGCCTGACGCTCATGCAAGCCATCGGGCAACTCAATGTCGATAGCGTCGTGATTTCGCCGTTGGATGCCGTGATGCCCAAGCTTGGCGCTGCGCTGCCTGCCGAGATCGCCCGCAAAAGCTGATGGACTGTCCCTTGGGCTTGCTACGCCAAGGGAAATTGTTGTGA
>CAZFSH010000221.1:0-5007 GCA_964521935.1 uncultured Propionivibrio sp. | reverse complement strand
AGACCGATGTCTTCTACCTTGAGGCCGGCTTTTTTCAGCAGTTTGGGAATGGCGAATACCGGGCCGATACCCATTTCATCGGGTTCCAGACCAGCGACCGCGAATCCACGATAGATACCTAGCGGTTGCAATCCACGCTGCTCAGCCAGCTTGGCGTTCATCACGACGCAGGCCGAGGCTCCATCAGAGAACTGGCTAGCATTGCCGGCGGTGACGACACCACCGGGAACGGCGGTACGAATCTTTTGTACGCCTTCCAAGGTGCTGTCAGCGCGAATGCCTTCGTCTGACGACACCGTAACTTCCTTGGTGACGAGGGCACCGGTTGCCTTGTCGATGACACCGGCGGTGACGGTCATGGGAACGATCTCGTCATTGAACTTACCGGCCGCCAGAGCCGCTGAGGCCAGGTTCTGGGAACGCACACCGTACTCGTCCATGCGCAGTTTCGGAATGTTGTAGCGCTTGGCCACGGTTTCCGCTGTCTGCATCATGTTCCAGTAAATCTCCGGCTTGGCCTTGGCCAGTGCTGGGTCGGTAATCATGGTCATGTTCAGGTTGCCCTGGACCAGCGAAATGCTTTCGACACCACCGGCTACATAGACATCACCTTCGCCAGCGATAACACTGTTGGCGGCCGTGGCAATCGCTTGCAGACCCGAGGAGCAGAAGCGGCTGACGGTTTGGCCGGGGACGCTGACCGGCAGGCCAGCGGCCAAGGCGATTTGGCGAGCGATGTTCGAACCCGTGGCTCCTTCCGGCAGCGCACAGCCCATCACAACGTCTTCCACTTCGGCGGGATCGATCTTGGCGCGCTCAACAGCGTGCTTAACCACATGGCCGCCAAGCGAGGCGCCATGCGTCATATTGAAGCCACCTTTCCAGGACTTGGCCAGACCGGTACGGGCAGTTGAAACGATTACAGCATCAGTCATTTTGAGGTCTCCAGAATGTGGTCATCACTTGCCCGTGAGAAGCTTGCCGGCGGCAGCCTTCTCGGCGATCAGCTTCGCGGGTTGCCAGAATTTATCGCCGGATGCGGCGGCAAAGTCCTGCATGCGACGGGCAACGGTGTAGAGGCCGACTTCATCGGCATAAAGCATCGGGCCGCCACGGTGCATGGGGAAGCCATAGCCGGTGAGATAAACCATGTCGATGTCGGAAGCGCGGGCGGCAATGCCTTCTTCCAGAATGCGCGCGCCTTCGTTGATCAGGGCGAAGATGCAACGCTCAACGATCTCTTCGTCAGAAATCTTGCGCGGCACAATGCCTTTTTCTTTGCGGTAGTCTTCGATCAGCTTCTCGACCTCGGGATCGGGAATCGCATCACGCTTGCCTTCTTGGTAGATGTACCATCCCTTGCCGGTCTTCTGGCCAAAACGGCCGAGTTCGCACAGGCGGTCGGCAATACCTGAATACGGGACATCCGGTGCTTCCGCGTAACGGCGTTTGCGAATGTGCCAGCCGATGTCGTTACCGGCCAAGTCCGACATGCGGAACAAGCCCATTACCATGCCGAACTTCTCCAGTGCCTTATCGACCTGCCAAGGCGTCGCACCTTCCTCGACTAACCAGCCGGCCATACGGCCATAGTGATCGATCATGCGGTTGCCGATGAAACCGTCGCAGACGCCGGAGACCACGCAGATTTTTTTGATCTTCTTGCCGACCTTCATGACGGTCGCCATGACTTCTTTTGAGGTGTCGGCGCCACGAACGACTTCCAGCAGCTTCATGACGTTAGCAGGGCTGAAGAAGTGCAGGCCGACCACATCTTGAGGACGCTTGGTGAAACTGGCGATCTTGTTCAGATCCAGTGTCGAGGTGTTGGACGCGAGGATGCAACCCGGCTTGGCGATTTCGTCCAGCTTGTTGAAGACCTGTTGCTTGACGCCAATGTCTTCAAACACGGCCTCGATAATCAGGTCGCACGAAGCCAGTCCGGCGTAGTCAAGCGTGCCCGAGAGCAGCGCCATACGCGCGTCAAACTTCTCTTGCGTCAGCTTGCCTTTTTTCAGCGTGCCTTCGTAGTTCTTGCGGATTGTGGCGATGCCGCGATCCAAAGCTTCCTGCTTCATTTCCAGCATCGTGACCGCAATGCCGGCATTGAGGAAGTTCATGGCGATGCCGCCGCCCATGGTGCCGGCGCCGATAACGCCGACACGCTCGATCTGGCGGGTGGTGGTATCGTCAGGAATGTCGGCGATCTTGCTCGCGGCGCGCTCGGCAGCAAACAGGTGTCGAAGAGCACGCGACTCCGAGGTCAGCATTAGTTGCTGGAAGGCGTCACGCTCGAACTTCAGACCTTGCTCGAACGACTTTGAGGTCACGGCGGCTTCGACGGCGTCAATACACTTGAGCGGAGCCGGGAAGGGGCCAGCCATGCCCTTGACCATGGTGCGAGCAAAGTGCAAGAACAGTTCGTGATTCGGATACTTGATCTTGGTGTCGCGCACACGCTTGAGCGGGCGTTTTTCGGTGACGACCTTCTCAGCGAAGGCGAGGGCATTGACCAGCAGGTCACCATCCACCACTTCATCAAACAGCGGTGTACCTTTGAACATCGCAGCGGGAACCGCATCGCCTTTGGCAATCAGGTTGGTGGCGTATTCGACACCAATCAAACGCGGCAAACGCTGAGTGCCGCCTGCGCCGGGGAGTAAGCCCAGCTTGACTTCCGGTAGCGCGATCTGCGCTGTGGCCAAGGCAATGCGGAAGTGCGTGCCGAGGGCCAATTCAAGACCGCCGCCCATACAGCTGCCGCCAATGGCAGCGATCAGCGGCTTTTTGCTGTTTTCAAGAATACTGATCAGCGTCGGCAGATTGGGCTCCGCAAAGGCCTTCGGGCTGCCGAATTCCTTGATGTCGGCACCGCCGGAAAAGGCTTTGTCCGAGCCGATGAGAATAATGGCTTGAACCGCCTCATCGGCTGTGGCTTTGTCAAAGTCAGCCAGAATGCTTGCACGCAGTTCGAGGCTTAGGCCATTGACCGGCGGGTTGTTCAGAGTAATAACGGCAGTGCTGCCGGATAGGGCGTAGGTAGTGCTGCTCATGCCTGCTCCTGAAGTGATTGATCGGTCCGCGGGGCACGCGGTAAAAACGAATTGCCGATTGTACTGATCTCAATGCCCGATATTTGGTAATTTGCGTGCCTTGCACTTATGCCCTTAATTTTGTGGAGATTTCATGTCGATTCCCGCGCTGTTTGAGAACAATTTAGCCTTGCCGGTGATTGCCTCGCCGATGTTTATCGTCTCGCAGCCGGACTTGGTTCGGGCACAATGTCTGAGTGGCATCGTCGGCTGTTTTCCGGCGCTGAACGCCCGCCCTCAGGCCTTGCTCGATGAGTGGTTAGGGACCTTAACCAGCGATTTGGCTGCGGCGCGCGCTGCCGACCCAACCCGCAAAGTCGCACCGTTTGCGGTGAATCAGATCGTCCATGCCTCCAATGATCGGCTCGACGCTGACATGGCTTTGTGCGTCAAACATAAGGTGCCGCTGATCATTACCAGCCTGCGTCCACCGGGTGATGTGGTCAAGGAGGTGCACGCTTACGGCGGCTTGGTGTTTCATGACGTGATCAGCGTTAAGCATGCACAAAAAGCGATTGCCGAAGGCGTTGATGGGCTGATTCTTGTTTGCGCTGGCGCGGGTGGTCACGCGGGAACCTTGAGTCCGTTTGCCTTGGTCTCGGAGGTACGGCGTTTCTGGGACGGCCCGATTGCCTTGTCGGGCGCGATCAGTCGCGGCGATCAGGTATTAGCGGCACAAGCCATGGGCGCTGACTTTGCCTACATTGGAACGCGCTTCATTGCCACCCACGAAGCGGTCGCTTCACCGGAGTATCAGCAGGCCCTCATCGATAGTACGGCGGGCGACATTGTCTATTCGTCGTACTTCACGGGCGTACATGGCAACTACCTGCGCTCCAGCATCATCCGGCAGGGCCTAGACCCTGACAACCTCGAAAAACGCGATAAGTCGACGATGCAACTGGGCAACAGCGATGCCCCGGTCAAAGCCTGGAAAGATATATGGGGCGCCGGGCAGGGGGTTGGCGCAATCGATGCAGTCGAGCCGGTAGCGGTAGTTGTTGAGCGGATGAAACGCGAATACGCCGCCGCACGCCAGCGACTGGCTTTATGAACTCAGGTTCAACTCCCGTTGAAAAGTCAGTCGCTGTGGGACGGCGCTTATTTTTTCGGCGTCACCCACATGGCGATGCGAGCCCGAAATACCAGCGTGTTGGCGGTATCGAACACGTCTACCGTAACCGGTAACTCGGCAGATGCAGCGAGCGACAGGGCACCGTCCAGCTTGGCGACAGCGCGCAAATCAGTCTCGGCTTTTTTCAGATATTCCACCGTCATGCCTTTGGGAATCCAGCGGTGGGTTTTCGCCGGTACGGCCACATCGGTGAGCATGCCGCCAGCCAGCTCGGCCATATTGCACATGGCGATGGCATGCACGGTACCGATATGGTTGGTCACGCCACGGCGCTTTTTGATGTGCACTTCACACTGCGCCGGATTCAACTCGGTAATCGTTGGTCGGATGCTGCCAAAGTAGGGTGCTTTCAGGCAGACCATTTTCGAAAAGACGGTCTTGCCACCGGGCAGGGCTGAGAGTTTTTTCCACAGTTCGATAACAGCTGGCATAAGAATTGATCCGAGAGCGCGTTAATCAGCGAAATCAGGCGCACGCTTTTCCATGGCGGCACGGCCCGCTTCAAACAGGTCTTTGGACATCAACATCGCGGCGTTCCACGTGGCAATGTAATTCAGCCCATCGGCCACCGAGTGATCGCGTGCATAAGTAATCATCTCTTTACAACCCCTTATAGCCAGTGGAGATTTGCTGGCAATCGCCAAGGCAATCTCGCGCACGCCGGCCTGCAAAGCCTCGACAGAATCAAACACGCGATTGACCAGCTTGCAGTCTTTGGCTTCGCTGGCATCCATATATCGTCCGGTGTAGGCCAACTCGCGTGCCATGCCATCACCGATG
>CAZFSH010000220.1:3520-5025 GCA_964521935.1 uncultured Propionivibrio sp. | reverse complement strand
GCTTCTTCAACTACCGTGAGGTGCGGGCCCTGAATACGAATATCGTCAAATACCATGGCGCCGCGAAACAGGCTGGCGGCAGAGAGGTCGACCACGATCTCTTCAACACTGAGCAGCGGGGCGCTGTCGGCCTTACTAAGCGCCAGCTGGTGCAAACGTAAGCGTAGGGAGAGCGGGTTGAACTCAGGTAGCGCCAGCGTGAGCTGATGGCCGGTGCGCTCGCCAATAAATTTTTCGGCCTGTGACTGTAATAGCCGTGGCAGGCCAAACCAGAGTAAGAGCAGCAGGGCGACAAGGCTTGCCAGCGTGCCAAGGAGAATGCGCGTTAGTGGTATTTTTGCTTTGCCCGGCTCGATCATCGACAGCTCCATGCGGTGGGCCGGACACTATGTCCGAGTCGCCCAAGATGAGGCTGGGAGTTTAGGTGATGTGTTGCCGTGTGAGCGTGAACGCTGAGGCTGGTTTTTGAGGTTGGTTTGCCTGCGGTTAAGCCGCCATTGCGCTATGGTTGAACGCCACTTTGGCGATGGCGCGTTGCACGCGGACGTTCTGCTGCACCTGTAACCAGGGCAAACACTCTGCCAGGACCAGCGCAATCGCTGTCTTTTCGGTTTTCGTGATCGGCCCTGTGCATAACTGTTGCAGGCTTTCGGCACAGCGAGACTCCATGCTGCCCTCCGGTGCCATTTCTCTGACGACCAGCGCAACGGCGAGTAAATCAGCCCGGTGTTCCGTGGCAAACCAGGGTTCGCCAATGGCTTGCAAGGCGACCAGAGCCGGCAACTCGGTCTGCAGTCGATTTTTGATGCCCAAGGGCAAGACAGTATGGCTTGATGAAAGGCGGGGTCTGGATTTACGCATGAGCACTCTCCGGCAAACAGTGCCGTGTATTGCTAACGACACGGCAAGGATTCTCTGAAACCCGGAACTAAGGGTTGTTTCACGGCTAATTCTTGCCGCTTGGTGGGTTATTTGCAGAATTCGTGCCAAGTGAAGAGAAATGGCTGGTGAAAAGGCGCTAATTCGGACTTTGCGCGGGTAGCATCCGGGCTTGCCTTATCAATCGTCCCCGTATAGAGCTCAGTTCGCATGGATAGTGACCTTAACGAAAAGCCCCCAAAGCTCCCAAAGCCGCTTTACGCCATCGTAGCGGCGGTGCAGTTGCCCACCGTCAATGATGTCGAGTTCGACGCCTCGCTGACCGAGTTGCGTGAACTTGCCAAGACATTGGGTTACACGGTTATTCATACCTTCACGCAAAAGCGTGGCAGCTTTGACACGACCGCCTATCTAGGCACGGGCAAGCGCGAGGAAATTCGCCTGTATGTCGAGAGTGATCCGGCGCCCGAACCCTTGGATGCGCTCTTTGTCGATCACGAAATTTCCCCCTCGCAGGCGCGCAATCTGGAAAAGGAAGTGGGTTGCGAGGTCATGGACCGCACCATGGTCATCCTCGAAATTTTCCATCGCAACGCCCGCTCACCGGCCGCGAAAGCGCAGGTGGA
>CAZFSH010000220.1:0-3420 GCA_964521935.1 uncultured Propionivibrio sp. | reverse complement strand
TCGACCCTGATGCGCGCCTTGACCGGCAGCGAGGTGCTGGTGGCCAACAAGTTGTTTGCCACGCTCGATACGACGGTACGGTCGCTATACCCCGATAGCGTGCCGCGCGTATTGGTGAGTGACACCGTGGGCTTTATCAAAAACCTGCCGCACGGCTTGGTGGCGTCGTTCAAATCGACGCTCGATGAAGCACTCGATGCCTCCTTGCTCTTGCATGTGATTGACGCCAGCGATCCGGGCTTTGAGCGCCAGTTGCAGGTGACCAATGAGGTGCTCGACGAAATTGGCGCCCATGAGGTGCCGCGCATCCGGGTATTTAACAAGATCGATTTCGTCGGTGATGCGCCGGCGCAGGCCGAACGCACGGCGGCGTTGCAGGCGGCCTATCCCGATTGCGTGGTGATGAGCGCCAAGAATCCGGACGACGTGGCGCGCATGCACGCGACCATCGTTGCCTTCTTTCAGCGTGACCTCGTCGAAGAGGAATTATTGCTGCCGTGGTCCGCCCAGCAGTTGCGCGCGGCCATTTTTGCCAATTGCGACGTACTGTCCGAGCAGGCTGAAGAACAGGGTGCCTTGTTTCGCCTGCGTGGCGAGCGCGCCGAGTTTGAGCGCTTACGTGAACAGCTCAGCGAGCAGCTGATGCATTAGGCTGTTTGAGCAGCCTGTTCGTGGTCCGCGGCGTAACTGCGTGACGCGAGAAAGTAGAACAGCGCTGAAAACAGACAGGCGGCAGGAACGATACGCATCGCGACATCCAGCCCGGCCAGATCGGCAATCAGGCCCGTGACAAACGGGCCGGGTGCCAGCCCGATGAGGTTGTTGGCCAGCGTCAGGGTTGCAAACACGGTTGCCCGGATGGCGGGATGGGCAATATCCGCCGCGACTGCGCCCGAGGGGCCGGCAAATCCGGCTCCGAGCAGGAGTCCGAGCGCAATCAGCCCAAATTGCATAGTGCCCGGTGGCAGGCTGAACGCCAGCAGCAACACGACGCCACTGCTCAAGGCGTAAAAGGCGGGGACCCGCAGGCGATTGATCCGATTGGTCAGGCTCAAGCGGTCGACCAGCATGCCGCCGAGCGTCATGCCGACGCCGGAGGCGAGCACGAGAATGCCCGCTCGCATGGCTGAGGTTTCGGTATCCATGCCGTAGTAGCGGTTCATGTAGCTCGGTGCCCAAGCCATGACCGAGCCGAGGATGAACATCTGCAGGCCGGATGCCACATAGGTACGGCGCAACGTCGCAAAGCGGAACAGTTCCTTGATGACCGTCTTCAGTGGCATGGGTGCCGTGCCGGCGGGTTGATGTGCCGGTGGCTCCTTGAC
This sequence comes from uncultured Propionivibrio sp., assembly GCA_964521935.1. GTDB lineage: Bacteria > Pseudomonadota > Gammaproteobacteria > Burkholderiales > Rhodocyclaceae > JADJEF01. The sequence continues at coordinate 2,095 of CAZFSH010000220.1, read as the reverse complement.
CACAAAGGGAAAGGCAATGGCGAGCAGCAGGCCGCCGGCGCCAACAATAATGAAGGCCATATTCCAGCCGAACTGCTTCGCCAGCACGCCGCCGAGTACTACTCCCAGCACCGAGCCGAACAGCGAAGCGCCGAGAAATGCGCCCATTACTGTGGAGTGCATGCGGCGCGGAAAGACGTAGGTCAGGATGGCGCCACCGGCACTGCCGTAACCGGCTTCGCCCAAGCCCACCAGCGCGCGGGCAATGAACAGGCTGATGAAGTTGCCGGACAAACCGCAGCCGATGGTGGCCAGCCCCCAGACCAGGGCCATGGCCGTGGCACTTTTCACCCGGCCGACCCGGTCGGCGACCAGCGAGATGGGAAAGGTCATCACCCCGACGACGAGGGCCACGACGCTGACCAGAGCGCCCAGTTGCGTGTCGGTGAGCTGCCAGTCCTGCTTGAGCAGCGGAAAAATCGCATTGATCACCTGACGCGACATGTAATCGGACAGCATCAGGCCGATCACCAGCGCGAAGACGATCCAGGCATACCTACGTGAAACGGGTGGATATTGATCCAGACCCTGATCGCTGTCAGCGGACGGGTCGATGTGTATGGCCATGGTGTTCTCCTCGGATATTTTTTAGTGGCTCGCCTGATTGGCAAGCTCGGTATAGGCGTCTTGTGCGCTGAGGTAAATTTTTCCGGACAGCTGCTTGAGCAAAATTTCGCTGCCCACCAGCCCGTCCATCACTGGCCCTTTGACCTCGCACAGGTTCAGGGTCTTGCCGCTGGACTGCAACTGGCGGTTGAGCTCGATCAGCAGGTAAAGCCCGCTGGTGTCGATGCCATTGACGGCGGACATGACCAGCACGAGATGCCGTGCATCTGGCCGGCTGCCCATCTCGGCTTCGATGCGCTCAATGACCGACTGCGTGTTACCGAACATCAAGGCCGCATCGATGCGGAGGAAGAGCGCCTGGGGCAGCGTCTCGACCTGATGACGATGGATATTGCGAAAGTGCTCGGTCCCGGCGATGCGGCCTACCACGGCGATATGCGGCCGGCTGCTGCGCCCGATCAGCGTGGCGAAAGAGAGCACCACGCCGAGAATGACGCCGCGCTCCACACCGAGCACCAGCACGCTGATGGTGGTGACGACCAGCGCCAGAGCGTCGTGGCGATCATGACGCCAGGCGGTACGCAGGATGTCGGTGTCGATCATGCCGAACACCGCCGTCATGATCAGCGCTGCCATGGCCGGCAGCGGCAGAAAAGCCAGCGGCGACAGCGCACCCGCGGGCAAGGCCAGCAGCAGGGCCAGCAGGCTGGCGGTAACCACACTGGCTAGTGGCGTGTTGGCACCGGCGCTGTAGTTCACCGCCGAGCGTGAAATGCTGCCGGTAACCGGAAAGCCGCCGCTGACGGCCGCCGCCAGATTGGCCGCACCCAGCCCGAAGAGTTCGCGGTTGTTGTTAATGCGTTCGTTGCGCTTCAGCGCCAGCGTGGTTGCCGCCGACTGACTGGATAGAAAAATCATGAAGGCGATCAACGTGGCCGGCGTCAACAGGGCGGGTACATATGACAGGCTCGTCAGCAGGCCCGCAAACGTCAGATCCGGCAAGCCGGAGGGCAGGGCGCCGACAGTGGGAATGCCAGCCACAGCGGGAATGCCGGCTACTACCGTCGGCGCCGCCCCACAGGAGCTGACTTTTGTTGCCACGAGGAGTATCAAGACCGGCCCGAGCTTGCTGCCGATATCGGCCAGTTGCGGCGAGAGCCCCAGGGCAGCCAAGACTTTGGCCAACCAGCGCTTGGCCATCCAGAACAGGAGCAGGCACCCAAGGCCCATGCTCACACTCGCAACGTGTTCCGGCTCCAGCGCACTGATCAGTGGAGCATGGGCTGGCAGGCCGAGCAGCATGTGCAACTGGCCGCCGGCAATCAATAGTGCGGCGCCGGTGGTAAAGCCGCTCATGACCGGGCGGCTGAGAAAATTGGCGAGGAAACCCAGCTGCAGGAAGCCGCACAGCAACAGGATGACACCGGAAAGCAGTGCCATCATGGCGGCGAGTTGCAGTTGTAGCGCCGCATCACCCGGCGCGAGGGTG
>CAZFSH010000219.1:0-5041 GCA_964521935.1 uncultured Propionivibrio sp. | reverse complement strand
CTGACCACGCCGATCAAGCTGACACTCGAATCTGCCGTTGAGTTCATCGACGACGACGAGTTGGTTGAAATCACGCCGAAGTCGATCCGCATCCGCAAGAGCTACTTGAAAGAACATGAGCGTAAGCGTGCGGTGCGCGAAGACGTCTAAAAAGCCTTCACAAAAGTCAGCTCCTGTGGGACGGCGCTAGCCATTCATCATGGACGGTATCGTCGACTTCCCCGCCTTTCTGATCGCCTCAACGCTCCTGATCCTGTCACCGGGACCAGGAACGCTGGCGATTCTGGGCGCGGCCACCGGCTCACGGCGCGCTGGCTTTGAGGCTCTCGCCGGCACCAGCACCGGCGACGCCATCCTGATGGCCGCTGCCGCCATCGGTGCCGCTACTCTGCTGCACAGCTACCCCACCGCATTTGACGCCTTGCGTTATGGTGGTGGTGCCTATCTGGTGTGGCTGGGCATACAAAGTCTGCGCTCGCAAGAGCAAAAGCTTGCCGTCAGCTCCCCCGAGCCTGGGCACGCCTACAAGCGCAGCTTGTTGGTGACGCTGCTTAACCCCAAGGCCATCGTGTTCTTCATGGCCTTTTTCCCACAGTTTGTCGCGGCAAACGCCGGTTTCGACAGCTTTGCCCTGCTCGGCACCGTGTTTATTGCCCTGAACTGTCTGTATCAGGCGCTGCTGATCAACGGCGCTGCATTTGTTCTCCGTCACCTCGACGAGGCACCGCATTGGGCCCTCTGGATCAATCGTCTGCTTGGCACGGCCTTTGTGCTGTTTGGCCTGCGTTTGGCCATCGGTTAGTCATCGCTCATAGATCTTAGGATTAGCCCATGCGTGTCGCGCGGCGCAACATCATTCTGCTGTCCTTAGCGCAAGCATTTTTGCTCGCCAATGGCGTCACGCTGGTCGCGATCAATAGCCTGCTGGGCTTGCAACTCGCCCCAGACCGACGCCTGGCCACGCTGCCCATCACCACCTATGTCATCGGCGGCGTGCTCTCAACGCTCGCGGCAGCCTACTTCATGAAACGCTTCGGCCGCCGAGCTGGCTTTATGCTGGGTGCGGGTTTCGCCCTTGCCGGATCGCTGGTTTCCGCTTTGGCGGTATGGCAAGGCAATTTCTGGCTACTGTGTTTTGGTACGGTACTCGCCGGCATCTATAACGCCTTCGGCCAGCAATACCGCTTCGCCGCAGCAGACAGTGTCGAGCCCGACTGGAAAAGCAAGGCTATTTCCCTGACATTGGCCGGCGGCATTCTTGGCGGCGTGTTTGGCCCGGAAATCAGCAAAATCACCCGCGATTTACTGTCACCGACCTTCTTCGCCAGCTACCTAGCCCTGGCGGCTTTTGCCATCGTTTCGTTTTTTGTCGTCAGCCGCTTGCACATACCGCCCTTGTCGGTGGCCGAGCAGCACGCCAAAGGCAGGCCGCTTCGTGACATCGCGCGCCAGCCCGCCTTCATCATCGCCGTCATGGCTGCCACCTTCAGCTACGCGACGATGAACCTGCTCATGACCGCCACGCCGCTGGCCATGGACTTCTGTGGCCTGCCCTTTACCGATGCCGCTTTCGTCCTGCAGTGGCATGTCATCGGCATGTTTGCACCGTCGTTTTTTACTGGCGACATCATCAAGCGTTTTGGCATACGCCCGGTTCTGCTTGCGGGCGCGGCCATCTTGCTGGCCTGCTGCGGTATTGCCTTGTCCGGCGTCTCTCTCATGCACTTTTGGTGGGCCTTGCTGCTACTGGGTATTGGCTGGAACTTCCTGTTCATTGGCGGCACCACCCTCCTCACCGAAACCTGCCGCCCGGAAGAACGCGCCAAAGTACAAGGCACCAATGACTTCATCGTGCTCGGTACCCAAGCCGTGACCTCCTTGATCGCCGGCGTCATGATCATGAGCGCTGGCTGGCACAGCCTGATCTACTTCGCCCTACCCATGATCGCCGCAACGGCGCTGGCCACGCTATTCCTCTGGCAAGCGCCGTCCCACAGCGACTGACTTTTCTAGCGGCCGGTTTCAGCCAGCCAGATATTCCGGCAACCCGTTTCCCGAATGTACCACGCGGCGGCGGTGCCCAGCCAGGCCGCAAGCGCAATCAGCAATAAACCCCAGCGATAGTCATCAAGGCTATAAAAACGCACGCCATTCACGAGCGCGCCGCTCCAGCGTTGATCCATGATCCACCCCACGGCGGGCTGTAACAAGGCCCCCATGAGAAAACCGCCCATATTGGCGACCGAGGTCGACATCCCCGATAGCGTGGGCGGATTCACTTCCTTGGCACAGGCCCAGGACAAGGTAAAACTGGCAGTGGTCAGGCCCATCACCACAAACAGCGCATAACTGGCACTCACGGGTAACGCAACACCCGACAGCCAAATTGGCCAGGTCGCGCTGTAAATCAGCGAACTGACCACGATCACTGATTTACGTTGCCGCAGCCGATCTGACAGGGTACCGATGAGCAAACACCCGACGGCAAAGCTGGCGAAGTACAGCGACAAATGGGCGCTGGCGACATTACGCGTCATGCCCAAACCTTGCGTCAGAAACGGCATTGCCCACAGACCGCCAAACGCAAAGAAGCTTCCGGAAATTCCGGCGTTAACCAGTGCTGCCGGCCAGATAGCCGGATTTTTCAGCACCGCGAAAAGGCTGCTCACTATGACGGTTCGGTCAGCACCTTTACCGCTCACAGACTGGTCGCGCACAACCAGCAAACTCGCCGCACCGAGCAACAGCGACACCACGCCAACGCCAGTAAACACGCCACGCCAGCCCAGCGTTTGCGCCATCCACGACAAGGGTGCGCCCGCCAGCACCGAGCCGCAATTGCCGATAAGCATGGAAATACCCACCACGCTGGCAAAACGCCGTTCCTCGAAACCCAGGGCGATGAGTTTGAGCATGGCGATAAACGTGACCGAAACGCCCAGCCCGATCAGCGTGCGCCCAGCCAAGGCCGTGTTGAGCGTATCCGCCGCACCAAACAGCAGACTGCCTACCCCTGCCATAAGGCCACCGAAAAACAGTATCCGACGCGGGCCGTACGTATCGACCAGCACACCAGTCGGCACCTGCATCAGGGTATAGACGTAAAAATAGGTCGCTGCCAGGGCGCCCAGCGACGCGGCTGAGGTGTGAAAACTGGCAGCGAGATCCGGCGCGATGCCCGCCGGGGCAAAGCGCTGGAAGAAGGACAATACGTAGGCCGCCACCACCACCGCCATGGCGATCAGGCGGCGCTGGCTTTGTTCGGCTGACGCTGTGTCAGACATCGTCAGCCGAGGTAAATATGAAACAGGTCAGCTGAAACAGGCCAGCGTCATCAGGCCAGGACTTTCAGCGCTGCATCGTAATCCGGCTCTTGGGCGATTTCGGGAACCATTTCGCTGTGCAACACCTTGTCGTTCTCGTCGAGCACGACCACGGCACGCGCCGTCAGCTTGGCCAGCGGGCCATCAACCATCTCGACGCCCCAGGTACGCAGAAACTCGGGGTGACGGAAGGTCGACAAATGGGCAACATTGTCCAACCCCTCGGCGGCACAAAAGCGCTTGGCCGCAAAAGGCAAGTCTGCGGAGACGCAAAGCACCACGGTATTGTTCAGCTTGCCAGCGGACTCGTTAAATTTGCGCGTCGACGTGGCGCAGGTGGGCGTATCAATGCTGGGGAAAATATTCAACACTTTGCGCTTGCCGGCGTAGGTGGCCAAGTTCACGTCGGCCAAATCACCGCTGGTCAGGCTCATCGTGGGAGCGGTGGTACCGGCCTTGGGCAGATCGCCTTCGACCTTAATCGGGTTGCCGCGCAGGGTAATTGTCGTGCTCATGCTTATCTCCTTACTGAATGCCGTGGGGGGATGGATAGGCCAAACGCGGCAGCACGGCCAGCGCGTTGGCAGAAGTTTGGGCCATGATGGTGTCGATCGATGTGCCACGCAGCTGTGCCAGCACCGCCGCTATGCGTGGCAGCTGGTCGGGGGCGTGACGTTGGCCGGCTTGCCACTCGGGGGCGATATCGGGTGCATCGGTCTCCAGCACAATCGCGTCGTCAGGCAGCGTAGCGGCCAGTTCCCGAATGCGCAGACTACGGCTGTAGGTCATGGCCCCACCGAAACCCAGCTTGAAACCGAGCTTAAGAAACTCATCCGCCTGTTGCCGACTCCCGTTAAAGGCATGGGCAATACCGCCGACGACCTTGATACGACGCAAGTGCTTCAACACTTGATCAACCGCACGGCGCACATGCAGCAACACCGGCAAGCCAGTAACACGGGCAAGGCGTAGCTGCTCGCTAAAAAAGAAATCCTGCCGCGCTTCATCATGCTCCTTGTCGGTGGGCTGGATAAAACGGTCGAGGCCAATTTCGCCGATCGCCACAGGCTGGGCCCGCGCCACCATCTCACGCAACACGTCCAGATCAGCCTCATCCGCCTGTTCAACGTACATCGGGTGAATGCCATAGGCCGGCAAACACTCGGGGTAGGTTCGGCACAAAGACGCCACGGCGCCAAAGTTAGCCCGCTCGACCGCGGGAATCACGAGCTGCCGGACTCCCGCTGCGAGGGCGGAGCGCACTACCGCATCACGGTCCGCATCAAACTCGGCGGCGTCGAGATGGCAGTGTGTGTCGATCAACAAGGTGAATTAACTCAGTTCGTCTATCCACGCCTGCTGGATGGCTTCGAGCTTCTTTTCACCACAATGGCTTTCGTTTTCCTCGAAGTCAGGCAATGCCATGACCCAGCGCATCAGGTCGACAAAATTAACCCGGGTTGGATCAACCTCCGGGTGGGCGTCCGACAGAGCAATCGCTACCTCCAGGGAGTCCGTCCATTTCATTTGCGTCCGCCGCCTTCCTTGACCATGTTGATGGTGTACTTGGGTATCTCGATAACTAATGGCACCTCACCAACCATGGCCTGGCAGGACAGGCGCGACTGTGGTTCCAACCCCCAAGCCTTGTCAAGCAAGTCGTCCTCGATTTCCTCGGATGGTTCCAAGGAGTTAAAGCCTTCGCGCACCACCACATG
>CAZFSH010000218.1:0-5064 GCA_964521935.1 uncultured Propionivibrio sp. | reverse complement strand
TGAATTGAACAAGCTCGGTGGCAAGCACGGCATTGGCCGTTTGGATTTAGTGGAAAACCGTTATGTCGGCATGAAGTCGCGTGGTTGCTACGAAACCCCCGGCGGAACAATCCTGCTCAAGGCGCACCGTGCCATTGAGTCGATTACGCTGGATCGTGAAGTCGCGCATCTGAAAGACGACCTGATGCCGCGCTATGCCAGTTTGATTTACAACGGCTACTGGTGGTCACCCGAGCGCAAGGCGCTGCAAACCTTGATTGATCATACCCAAGAGAACGTTAACGGTTGGGTACGCATCAAGCTCTACAAGGGCAATGTCATCGTGGTCGGGCGCGATTCCAAGACCGATTCGTTGTTTGATTCCAGCATCGCCACGTTTGAAGACGATGCCGGTGCTTACGATCAGAAAGATGCACACGGCTTCATTCGCTTGAATGCGTTGCGTATGCGCATCGCCGGCAACCGTGCGGCAAGCAAGAAAAAAGCCGCACCCAAAAAAGCGGCACCCCAAAAGGCTGCTGTGAAAAAAGCCAAATAATGGCGACGGGACGGTGCGTTAGCGGCCATTTAGCGGCCATTTAGCGGTTAATGCGCCGTCCCACAGCGACTGACTTTTATGTTTGGATTTTCGGAAGAGCAACTGGCGGAATTCGGCATGACCTTCGGGGTTGGCGGATTCATGCTTTACATGCTGTTCATCATTGGTGAGCTGGCCTGGAAGTCAAAAGCCGGCAAGCTGGGAACCTTTATTCTTTTCTTTGTCTTGTCGTTTGGCATGCTGGGCTTTATTGCCAAGATGCTGATTCAAAAAATTTGGGGAATTTGAGATGTCGAGTAATTTTGAAAATGTCGCCGTGGTGAAAAAGGCCAATGTGTATTTCGATGGCAAATGCGTGAGTCATAGTCTGGTTCTCGCCGATGGTACGAAAAAGAGCGTTGGCGTGATCATGCCCGCCAGCCTGACTTTCTCGACCGGTGCCGCAGAGATCATGGAAACCATTTCGGGCTCGTGCCGTTACCGTTTGGCAGGGGCCGACTGGGTTTCAGTTGGCGAGGGCCAAAGTTTTAATGTCCCGGCTAACGCCAAGTTCGACATTGAAGTCAGCGGCGAGCCGTATCACTACGTTTGCCATTTCGCCTGAGTTTTTACGGAGTTCGCCATGCCATCGTTTGATATCAGTTCCGAGTCCGATATGGTCGCGTTGAAAAACGCCGTCGATGTGGCTGGGCGTCATATTGGCAATCGCTACGATTTCAAGGGCAGCTCGGCCAAAGTTGAGTTGGACGAGAAAAATAAGACCATCACCCTGTGGGGCGACTCGGAGTTTCAGCTGAGCCAGATCAAGGACATCCTGTTCCCGGAAATGGAAAAGAAAGAGCGCGAGAGCACCAAGCGTCTGGATGCCGGCGACATTCAAACCGTGTCCGGCAACAAATCAAAGCAGGAACTCAAGATCAAGGTTGGCATCGAGACAGAACTGGCCAAGCAGATTGTGCGCATGCTCAAAGACAGCAAGATGAAAGTGCAGGCAAGCATTCAGGGCGACGCCGTGCGCGTGACCGGTGCCAAGCGCGACATCCTTCAGGAGGCCATTGCGCTGGTCAAAAAGTCCATTACTGACTTTCCCTTGCAGTTTGGTAACTTCCGCGACTGAATGCCGCAGCCTGCTGTGAGTGCTTCCGATGTGTTGATTGAGCGCTTACGCCAGCAACTTGCCGCAGGTGTTCAGCCGCCGGCCATTGACCTGAGTTATTTGCCGGAAGGCCCGTTGGTTCCTGCTGCCGTGCTGGTGCCGCTAGTACGGCGCGAACCCGGGCCAACGGTTTTGCTCACCCAGCGTACCGCGCATTTGCGCGACCACGCCGGACAAGTCAGCTTTCCCGGTGGGCGCACCGAACGTAACGATGCCAGCCCGGAAGAAACGGCTTTGCGCGAGGCGGAAGAAGAGGTTGGGCTGCATCGGCGTCACGTAGACATTCTCGGTCGGCTGCCCACTTTTTTTACCATCACCGGATTTGTCGTCACGCCGGTGGTGGCGGTGATTACGCCTCCTTTTGATTTGCGCCTCGATGCTTTTGAGGTGGCCGAAGTGTTCGAGCCACCTTTGGAGTTTCTCCTTGACCCGGCCAACCACGTGCGACACGAGGTCACTCATGCCGGACGCTTGCACCATTATTGGTCGATGCCTTGGCAGCGCTACAACATTTGGGGGGCGACGGCGGGCATGCTGCGCCAACTGAGCGAGGTCTTCTCGACTGACTCAGGCGGTAAATGAATCGGTGCAGCCGATTTGCCGTGATTGCTGCGCTGCGCAAAGAGTTATACTGCATTGCACAATATTCGTCAGTCAGCTGTCAGACCGGCGGATTAAGGTAGCGAGCTAGACTGATCAGCAAGCTGGAAAGTCACTAATTAATTTATAGGAGTAACACGATGGCGGACAAACGTGAAGTCGTAGCATTGAGCGCAGTGCGCTCGGCAATCGGTACATTTGGCGGCGCCCTGAGCGGCATGGAGCCCTGCGAGTTGGGTGGTCTGGTAATTAAAGAAGCCATCGCCCGTTCTGGTGTCGATGCAGCGAAAGTGAGTTTTGCCGCTGTCGGCAACGTTATTCCCACTGAGTCGCGTTACCCCTATGTGGCCCGTGTGGCCAGTATTCAGGGCGGCATGTCCATGGATTCCGTCGCGTTGGCCGTGAATCGCTTGTGCGGTTCGTCGCAGCAAGCGGTGGTGAGCGCTGCGCAGGCGCTGCTGCTGGGCGATGCGGATTACGCGATTGCCGGTGGCGTGGAAGTCATGTCCCGCGGTGCTTATCTGTCGACCAACATGCGCAATGGCGCACGTATGGGCGATGTGAAAATGCTTGATGCCATGACCAGCGCCCTGACCGATCCGTTCGGTGTTGGCCACATGGGTATCACGGCCGAAAATCTGGCGGCCAAATACGATATCACCCGCGAACAGCAAGACGCGTTTGCGCTGGAGTCGCAGCAGCGCGCTGCCAAAGCCATTGCCGAAGGCCGTTTCAAATCTCAGATCGTGCCGATCACCCTGCAAACGCGCAAGGGCGATGTCGTGTTTGATACCGACGAGCACGTGAAGGCAAACACGACGCCTGAAGCGCTGGCCAAAATGAAGCCGGCGTTCAAGAAAGACGGTACCGTCACTGCCGGCAATGCCTCAGGCCTCAACGACGGCGCCGCCTTCCTGGTACTTGCTGACGCAGCGACCGCCAAGGCAGATGGCCACAAAGCGATGGCACGTTTGGTTGCTTACGGGATCGCTGGTGTGCCCAACGAGATCATGGGTTACGGCCCTGTTCCGTCATCACAAGTTGCGTTGAAAAAAGCTGGCTTGACGCTGGCGCAGATGGATGTGGTTGAGTCGAACGAAGCCTTCGCCGCGCAGAGTTTGTCGGTGATCAAAGGCTTGGGTCTTGACCCGGCTAAGACCAACCCCAACGGTGGCGCGATCGCCTTGGGTCACCCGGTTGGCGCTTCTGGCGCGGTCATCATCACCAAGGCGCTGTACGAGCTTGAGCGCATCGGTGGTAAATATGCTCTGGCCACGATGTGTATCGGTGGCGGCCAAGGCATCACCACGATTTGGGAACGCCTCTGATCCCAGTAGATTTACTGGCTGAAAATCCCCGCTGCGGCGGGGATTTTTTTGTCTACCTGATACCGGTTAGCGATCTGCGCTGAGCAATCTGTTGGGCCGGCTTGCAGGGAGGCAGTAGGTATAATTTGACCGCTAAATAGCTTGGCATTTCGCCCGGCGTTCCTCATCCCCAACCTATTCTCATTCTCATGGCTGAATTTATTGCACTGCGTGGCAATGCCGCGCTTTCTGCGTCTCGTCTTTCCCGGTTGCAGCGTCAGCTTGAACTGATTCAGCCCGGTGTTCGCGTCAGTGCGGAGCACTGGTTTGTCGCTGAGTCCGATCATGTCTTGACGGCGGCTGAACAAGAGCGCCTCGCTGCGTTGCTGGGGATTCGCCTTGGCGAGGGGGCTACTACGGCAATGGAAACGAGCGGTGATCTGGTGGTGGTGACGCCGCGTCTTGGTACCATTTCGCCGTGGGCGTCAAAAGCGACGGACATTGCGCGCAATTGCGGGTTTGCTGGCCTGCGGCGCATTGAGCGCATTACCGCGTATTCCCTGCGTCAGGCCGGGAACAAAAAGGCGGAGCTCGTAGCACGTTTGCATGATCGCATGACCGAGTCGGTGCTCGACTCCATCGCAGCGGCACAAGCTCTGTTTCAGCACGTGGCTCCCCAAGCGTTGTCTACTGTGGATATTCTGGCTGGCGGTAAGGCGGCACTGGTGGACGCCAACCGCGACTTGGGTTTGGCACTGTCAGAGGACGAAATCGATTACCTGATGGACAGCTTTACGTCCTTGCAGCGCAATCCGACCGATGTTGAGTTGATGATGTTTGCGCAGGCCAATTCTGAGCACTGCCGGCATAAAATTTTCAATGCAGACTGGACGGTGGATGGCGTAGAGCAGCCGCTATCCCTGTTCGGCATGATCCGTAACACCCATAAACTCAGCCCCGGTGGCACGGTGGTGGCCTACTCGGATAATGCGGCCGTGATCGAAGGTGCGACCACGCGCCGCTTCTTCCCGACCAGCGATGGTCGCTATGCGTATAAGGAAGAGCTGACCCATATTCTGGCCAAGGTTGAAACGCATAATCACCCGACCGCCATCAGCCCCTTTCCCGGCGCGGCAACCGGTTCGGGGGGGGAGATTCGTGACGAGGGCGCAACCGGCCGCGGCTCCAAGCCCAAGGCCGGTTTGTGTGGTTTCTCGGTATCCGATCTGCGTATTCCGGGCTATGTGCAGCCATGGGAGTCGCATTACGGCAAACCTGATCGAATTGCCTCGGCGCTCGACATCATGATCGAGGGCCCAATCGGGGCCGCCGCCTTTAACAATGAATTTGGTCGCCCGAACTTGACCGGCTACTTCCGTACTTATGAACAGAAGGTGGCGGGCGAAGTGCGTGGCTATCACAAGCCCATCATGATCGCCGGCGGCTTGGGTAATATTTCCGCT
>CAZFSH010000217.1:0-5094 GCA_964521935.1 uncultured Propionivibrio sp. | reverse complement strand
ACGCCATCGCCAAACTCGGCGGCGACCTCATGACCCTCGCTCTCACAAATCGTGCGCAACACATCGCGCATGGCTTTGTTGTCGTCAACAATCGCTATTTTCATCGGGCAAACTCGTTAATCGGTGAAAGCATTCAGGCCAGCAAGCGCAGTTCACGCAGCAACACCGACAACATGGCCAAGTCAGTGTCGCGCGTGCCCTTCAGGTCACTGACCACCTCGCGCACCCGCGCCAAGGTTTTGGCACAGGCGCTCTCCCATGCCTGTACGACGCTGGCGCCCTCGGACTGATCCGGTGCCAGTTTCAAGGCGCGCACCGTGACCTGACGCTGCAAGGCCGCCAGATCATCGCGCATTGCCGCGCGCGCCATGGCCTGCCAGTGCGTATCGGATGGGAGCCCGGTGATCTGGGCAGCAACCCAGCGCACATCCAGCTCACTCGACACCCGGTAGTACACCGCCGCAGCCAAATCAACGCTTCGCTGACTCTCATGCGCGATCTCGACAATATCGAGTACCGAATACAGGGCATCCAGACGCGCCACTTGCGCGGCAATCGGCGCCGGCACGGCGGCCTCAATGAGGCGTGACTCCAGCGCATGCACCGCCGCCAGATCGTCTGCGCCCAGCAAACTGTCAAGGCCGCCACGCACCGTCGCTACCCCTGGGGTGAAAAAGTTGATCACCTCGCTAATAAGCGGCGGCTGCGCCACCGCAGTGCGCCGCAAAAACCACAGCACGGCGCGCAAGACCAAGCGACCAGCCTCGATCAGCATGTCTGACTGGGTGCGTGCGGCCACCACATCATCGAGCGCGTCGATGTCATTGAGCAGCGTGCCAACGCCCAACACTTCGCGCACCAGCATATAGCAGCGCACAACCTCCGGCCCGGCGGCACCGGTTTCCTCCTGCATGCGGTGGATGAAAACGCTGCCAGTACGATTGATCGTCGCATTCGCCAGTTCGGTCGCAATAATCTCGCGGCGCAAGGGGTGGCGACACATGACATCGGCATAGCGCTCGCGCAGCGGCGTCGGGAAATAATTGATCAGTGTCGGAATGAAATAGTCATCATCCACCAATGGCGAGGCCAGCAAGTCGTCGTACAGCGCCATCTTGCTGTATGACAGCAGCACTGCCCGCTCAGGCGAGGTCAGGCCGAGATTGCGCGCCTTGCGTTCGTTGATCTCGTCATCACTGGGCAAAAACTCGACGGCCCGATGCAAGCGTCCGGTTTTTTCCAGATGCCGAATAAAGCGCGTCTGCGCATCGAGCATTTTTTCTGCGCGCACACCAGACACGGCGAGCGATTGGGTCTGGTAATAATTGTCTTCCAGCACCTGCAGGCCGACCTCTTCGGTCATCTGGGCAAGCAAGGCATTGCGTTCGGCCTCAGGCAACGCGCCCGTCTCGCTGACGGCATTGAGCAGAATTTTGATATTGACCTCGTGATCGGAACAATCCACCCCGGCCGAGTTGTCAATCGCGTCGGTACAAATTCGCCCGCCTTTCAGCGCGTACTCAATGCGCCCTAGTTGCGTACAGCCCAAATTGCCGCCCTCGGCCACCACCTTGCAGCGCAGATCACGGCCGTCCACACGCAGCGCGTCGCAGGCGCGATCCCCCACCGAGGCGTGGCTTTGCTGACTGGACTTCACATAGGTGCCGATGCCGCCGTTGTAGAACAGATCAACCGGCGCTTTGAGGATCGCGCTCATGAGCTCGTTGGGCGTCATCACCTCGGCGGTCACGTCCAGCGCCGCGCGCACTTCCGGCGACAACGGAATCGATTTTGCGGCGCGTGAAAACACGCCACCTCCCGCAGAAATCAAGCCCTTTTCGTAGTCATCCCAGCTCGACCGCGGCAAGGCGAACAAGCGCGCACGCTCGGCATAGCTGGTCGCGGCATCGGGGTTCGGATCAAGGAAGATGTGCCGGTGATCAAACGCTGCCACCAGGCGAATGTGTTTCGAGAGCAGCATGCCATTGCCGAAGACATCGCCCGACATATCGCCCACGCCAACAACCGTGAAATCGGTGGTCTGCGTATTCACCCCCATTTCGCGGAAGTGGCGCTTGACGCTTTCCCAGGCGCCACGCGCGGTGATACCCATTTTCTTGTGGTCGTAGCCCACAGAGCCACCCGAGGCAAAGGCATCCCCCAGCCAGTGCTTGTATTCGGCGCTGATGGCGTTGGCGTAGTCAGAGAAGGTTGCGGTGCCTTTGTCTGCCGCCACCACGAGATACGGGTCATCGCCATCGTGGCGCACAATGTTCGGGCGCACCACTACCTGCCCTTGCACCAAGTTATCGGTCAGATCAAGCAAGCCGCGCAAGAAGGTCTGGTAGCAAGCAATGCCTTCGGCCAGATAGGCTTCGCGGTCGCTCGCGGGCGGCGCTGCCTTGAGCACAAAACAGCCCTTGGAGCCGACCGGCACAATGACCGCATTCTTGACCATCTGAGCCTTGACCAGACCGAGCACCTCGGTACGAAAATCTTCCGGACGATCGGACCAGCGCAAACCGCCGCGCGCCACCTTGCCCCCGCGCAAATGGATACCCTCAATGCGCGGCGAATAAACGAAAATTTCATACAGTGGTCGCGGATCAGGCAGTTCCGGCACCTTGGCTGAATCGAGCTTGATCGACAAATAAGGCTTACTGCGCCCCTTGGCATCTTTCTGGTAATAGTTGGTACGCAAAATAGCGAGCATCACGTCCATAAAGCGGCGCAACAAGCGGTCTTCATCGGCGCTGACCACCTGATTGAGCTCAAGCTCCAGTTGGGCAATCTGCGCCGCACTGGCTGCGGCGCGGTCACCCTTCAGCGTCGGGTCAAAGCGGGCATGAAACAAAGCCACCAGGTGCTGGGTAATGACCGGATGCTTGGCGAGAATCTGCTCGATGTAGCTTTGGCTGAAATTGACGCCAGTCTGTTTGAGATATTTGGCCAGCGCGCGCAGCAGCACAATTTCATCGCTGATCAGGGACGCCGCCAAGGTGAGCCGGTTAAAGCCATCGTTCTCCACCAGCTTGCTCCAGATGCGGGCAAAGGCGCGTTCAAAGCGTGGCTTGATCACGGCCATATCCAGCTCGCCATACGCATGCACCAGACCAAAATCATGGATGTACACAGGCGGCAAGTCGCGCCGGGTAATCTGGTAGGAGCGCTCGCTGTGCACCGTTGCTCCCGCGTTCTCAAGCATAGGCAAGCTCACAGACAAGGGCACTTCGTTGCCGATGCTGTACACCCGCAAACGCAGCCGGACGCTGTCCCCATCACCGCCATTCGCGTCAGCGCTGTAGAGCGACAGGGCCATTTCGCCCTCTTTGCTCTTGGCGTGTGTCATCGCAAAATCGGCCACCGCCTGATCAATCGAGACTTCCGCACAATAGGCGGCCGGCAAGGGCAAAACCAGCTGCGCCCGAGCGCTGTCTGCCATCGCCTGGCCTTCAGTGCGGGTCATGGCCTCCAGCACCTGGTCTTCCCAACGCCGCGTGGCGGTGATGATTTCGGCCTCGACCGCCGCGATATCGGGTGTCGAAACAGCTGCCTGATCGGTACGCACCAGCATGTGCACACGCGCCAGTGCCGACTCCGACAGCTGCACATTGAAATCGACGTCAGAGCCGCCCAGTGCACGCTTGAGAATGTTCTGAAACTTGATGCGCAATTCGGTGTTGTAGGCCTCGCGCGGCAGATAAATCAGGCAGGAATAAAAGCGCCCGTAAACATCGCGCCGAACGAACATGCGTGTCAGGTTGCGTGCGCCCAGACGCATGATGCCCATTACCGTGGTGTAAAGCTGCTCGACATCAATCTGCAGCAACTCATCACGGGGCAAAGTTTCGAGAATGGCTACCAGGTTTTTACCGGCATGACCATGTGGTGCAAAGCCCGAGCGGCTCAACACCTGGGCGACCTTTTTCCGCAGTAAAGGCACATCCTGCGGGCTGGCGTGATAGGTGTTTGAGGTGTACAAGCCGACAAATCGGCGCTCGCCCACCAACTGGCCAGACGCATCGAAACGCTTAATGCTGATCTGATCCAGCTGGCCGGGGCGGTGCACCGTAGAACGGGCGCTTGCCTTGGTCAGCAACAGCAATTGGGTATCGTGTTCGGGCACACTCACCTCATGACGAATATCGTCAAAGCGCTGTGCCGCACTGGCGGCGCGCAGAATGCCCAGGCCGGATGCCTCCTGCGGTTTCAATACGCTATGCGCCCGGTCAGCCCCTCCGTCAGTAAGTCGATCGTAATCACGATAGCCCAGGAAAGTGAAATGGTTGTCGGCGAGCCAGGACAAAAAGGCACGGGCTTCGTCAAGCTCATCAAGCGGTACCACCTTGGCCGCGCCGCTGAGGCTGCCCAACACTTCGCTGACTTTGCCCTTCATCGCTGACCAGTCAGCGACCGCGGCATACAGGTCTGCCAAAATAAGGTCCAGCCCCGCTTGCAATGCGGCAAGCCGCTGCGGATCGCTCACGCGCTCAATCTCAATGTGTATCCACGACTCAACGCTTGTTGCGTCGCGCGGGGCGAGCACCGCTTGCAACCCACCCGTGGCATCGCGTACCACCCCGCACACCGGGTGAATGACCTGCTCGGTACGCAAGCCCTGCCGATGCAACTCCATCGTGATCGAGTCGACCAGAAAAGGCTTATCGACATTCAAGCACTCGACCACCGTCATACCTGTGCCCGCATTAACAATACGCACTTTGGGCTTGCCCGCCGCCGCATCGTAGGATCGGCAAAAGTCGAGCATGCCCAGCGCGCAATTCACCCAGGCATCGGTCGACTGAGCAGCCAGATCTTCCTCGGCCACCGAGCCAAAAAAAAGGGCAACAAACTGTTGCCCCCACTCTCGCTCCGCCTCGCTCAAGCGGGCCAGCAGTGCCGCAGAAATGTCGGCGTAGGCGGATGGATTATTCGGACTCGTGCCGTTCAACATAGTGATCTCCTCGTTGTTTTATGTGGTGCTTTATTTGTTCAATTTTGATTGAGTGTAACCCAATGCCAGCAAGCGAAAAGTCAGCCGCTGTGGGACGGCGCCAAACAGCTGATCAAGGCGTGTAGGCCGGTTCAGCGCAT
>CAZFSH010000216.1:0-5099 GCA_964521935.1 uncultured Propionivibrio sp. | reverse complement strand
ATATCGAGCGTGTGGATTTTTATTGATTGCCCTTACGCTTTCGTAGCAAGGCAAAACAACAAGCGCAGGATTATACGTATTTTTACTCCCTCGATTCAACGAACTGCAGCAGAATCGACTAATGTCCTGCCGGAATCGGAATAAAGATTTAGCATGGTGAGCAATTTGCCAACTTACCTAAGAGCGCCCATGGAACGTCAGGAAACACCCTTGCGCAAGAAGAAAGCCGAACCACGCATGCAACTGCGCGTCCAACTGGTTCACGCAATCATCTTGATCACGGTATTGAGCCTGACGATCTTTACATACTTCTCCGGGCAGCGGCTGATTGACGAAACCACCCTGTTCATCTCAGAAGACCTGCCTGCCGCAAAAAATCTCTCATCACTAAAACTCGGCATTGCCGAGCAAGACCCTATTTTGTATGAATATTTTGTCAGTGGCGACCGCGCAGCCTTTCAGGCAAAGCGCGAAGCCAATCTGGCGATGATAAAAAATAACCTCTCGCCGCTCACCGACGTATTCCCCTCTGGCAAAGAACTCGCCGCCTTTCACGGTCAAATCGATCGCTATACCAAGCTCACCGAAGCGCTGGACTCCGCCCTAACCAGCGAACCGGTTGATGTAATGCTGGCCAAATCCATATTGGCCAGCAGCAGCGCCTTAACGCGCGATATCAACCTCAAGCTTGATCAGCTATCCTTTTCAGTTGATAAGCGCGTCGAAAATCGCTCGGCTTTTGCACGCCGTGAGGTGGAAGACATCACGCAGCTAGTGCAAGTATTTTCAGCACTCTTGTTGCTCATTGCCTTTGGTGTAGGTAGCGCGGCCACGGCTTATCTGGCCGAAAGCTCGGAACGACGCAAACTCTCCATGTTTGCCGAGCGCAACCCCAACCCGGTGTTAAGCGTTGATCTGAATGGCGTCATTCTGTATGCCAATCCCGGCGCTCACGAGCTGTTGGGGCGCATGGACGAAAATTCTGGCAACCCGGCCCATTTATTGCCTCCGGATTTCGCAACCTGGGTCGACCAGCTACAACTTGATGTCAGCGCCAGCGAACGCAGCGAATATGAGGTGCTCGGGAAAACGCTCGGCTGTCGCCTACACTATCTCGCCGACTTTTCACTGATTCATGCCTTCATTTCCGACATCACTGAACGCAAGCGTGCCGAAGATGATCTGCGTCATCAGGCGCTGCATGACGCCCTCACCGGCTTACCCAATCGCCGTAGCTACGATCAAGATCTTGAAGGCATGATTAATTGCGACCACCATGGCACGATCATGCTGATCAACATTGACCGTTTTCGCAGCGTTATTGAAAGCCTCGGTCACGTCGCGGGCGATCAACTGCTGTGCATCATCGGCCACCGCTTTGAGACGGCAGCAATGGCGCTACCGAATAAAGTCAGTCGCTGTGGCACGGCGCCCCGGGCTTTCCGCTTCGAGGGCGACATCTTCGCCTTAGTTGCCGAAGGTATTACCGATCGCGCCGTAGCCACTGAAATGGCTGAATTCATTTTCCACGAACTCAGCCATCCCGTTGAGCTGCCGGAGCGCCTGATCTACCCTTCGTTTAGCATGGCCATCGCCATCTCACCCACCGACGGTGCCGATGCGATTACGCTAACGCGTAATGCCGACGCCGTGATTCATCATCTCAAAGCCTCTGGCGGTGGGCAAATTTCCGGCTACACGCCGGAAATGAATGCCCAAGCACTCAGCCGGCTGGAGCTCGAAATCGGGCTGCGAACAGCGCTGGCAAATCAGGAATTCGAGCTTTATTTTCAGCCGCAAGCTGACATCCGCTCAGGCCGCATCATTGGTGTCGAAACGCTACTGCGCTGGAATCATCCACAGCAAGGCATGGTTTCACCGGCACGGTTTATCCCCGTTGCCGAAGACAGCGGCCTGATCGTTCCCATTGGCACCTGGGTGCTACAACAGGCATGCCGACAAGGGCGGATCTGGCTGGATTCTGGTATCGAGACACCGATCATTGCCGTAAACGTATCAGCCCGACAATTCATCGCGGGTAATCTGCCCGCTCTCGTCCAAGCGGCGCTAAATTCCACCGGCTTGCCCCCGAGCTATCTTGAGCTCGAAGTCACCGAGAGCGTTGCCATGCACGACGTTGATCGCACGGTTGAAACGCTACACGAGCTGGCCGAGCTAGGCATACGCTTGTCAATTGATGACTTTGGTACAGGCTACTCATCGCTCGCTTACCTCAAGCGATTCCCCATACATAAACTGAAAATTGATCAATCCTTTGTACGCAACATGGGCGAGGATGCAAACGAAGCCGCCATTGCCTCAGCGGTCGTCAACCTCGCCTTAGCCCTCGACCTCGCGACCATCGCTGAAGGCGTTGAAACTGCGCAGCAATTGGCCGTTTTGCGTGCCATGGGCTGTAATGAAATTCAAGGTTACTTGTTCAGCCGACCCTTGCCAGCCGCCGCCGCCACGCAATTCCTTATTGATGCACCAAGCTTGAACAAAGACAAAGCCTGAAGTCCTTAGGTAAGGCAAGCTTCAGCTTTGGTCAATCGCTTGCCGCACTGCCGTGGCGATGAACTCCGCCTGTTCAGCCACCACGCTTGTATCGCGCCCTTCAACCATCACGCGCAACAAGGGTTCGGTACCCGAGGGACGCAGCAACACACGACCACTCCCCTCAAGCGCCCCTTCTGATGCGGCGACAGCCGCGGCAATGCCTTCATCCGCACGCCAGTCAAATCCAGCAGGAAGCCGAACGTTAACCAGTTTTTGTGGATACATTGTCAAATCGCTGCACGCTTGCGCCAAAGTCAGAGAATCACGACGCAAAGCAGCCAACACCTGCAATGCAGCAATAATAGCGTCGCCGGTGGTGTGCGCGTCAAGGCACAGGATATGGCCAGAATTTTCTCCACCCAATGTCCACCCCCGCTCCTGGAGCATTTCCAGCACGTAACGATCGCCCACCTTGGCGCGACCACAAGCAATACCATGCCGTGCCAAAGCATGTTCCAGACCGAGATTAGTCATCAAGGTGCCCACTACCCCATCGATCTTGCGCGTTTTAGCTTGGTGCGTGGCAATCACATAGAGTAATTGATCGCCATCATAGATTCGCCCGTCGCCATCCACCATGATCAAGCGATCACCATCGCCATCCAGTGCAATGCCCAGATCAGCGTGATGTTCAACTACCGCGCGACGCAATGCCGACGGTGCTATCGCCCCAACCTCATCGTTGATATTGAAACCATTCGGCGCACAACCAATACTGATGACTTCGGCGCCTAATTCATGAAATACGCTGGGAGCAACCTGATAGCCGGCACCATGCGCACTATCGATAACGATCTTCAGGCCACGCAAATCCAGATCGTTGGGGAAAGTGCTTTTGCAAAACTCGATGTAGCGGCCTGCCGCGTCATCAATGCGCCGTGCGCGACCGAGGCGACGCGATTCAACGCATTGCATTGGCTGATCAAGGTGCGCCTCAATTTCCATTTCGACAGCATCAGGCAATTTCAGCCCTTGGGCCGAGAAAAACTTGATGCCGTTATCATCGAATGGATTATGTGACGCCGATATGACCACGCCAGCCTGCAAGCGCAATGCCCGCGTAAGGTAGGCAATCGCCGGTGTCGGCATCGGCCCACAAAGCATCACATTAACGCCGGCAGCAGCAAACCCTGCCTCCAGCGCTGCCTCCAGCATATAGCCGGAAATGCGCGTGTCTTTACCCACCAGCACGGCGGGATGTTCTCCCGCGGGCAGCGACTCGTTAGCCACCAAGGTCTTACCTGCCGCATATCCCAAGCGCATGACAAACTCCGGCGTAATAGGTGCCTCGCCAACTCGTCCGCGCACCCCATCTGTACCGAAATATTTACGTCCCATCACCAGCCCTCCACAGCCTTAACTACAGCGACCGCATCACGCGTCGCCGCCACATCATGAACGCGCAAAATTCTCGCGCCACGCAGCATGGCGACGACATGCGCCGCGATACCCGCCGAAACCCGCTCATGCGTTTCTCGGCCGGTCATCAAACCCAGCATGGACTTGCGCGACATACCGACCAATACCGGCAAGCCAGGCACCATCAGTTCATCCAAACGTCGAAGTAATTCCAGGTTGTGGATCAATGACTTGCCAAAACCAAACCCTGGGTCAACACAGATACGATTCAGGCCAATACCGGCGGCTTCGGCCGCTGCGACACGCGCCACCAAAAAGGACATAACCTCGCTGACTACATCACCATATGTCGGATTGTTCTGCATGCCTACAGGAGTTCCCTGCATGTGCATCAAACAGACAGCAGCCTGACTGGCGGCGACGACGGCGAGTGCGCCCCGATGTGTCAGTGCCGACACATCGTTAATCATGTCAGCGCCGTTATCGAGCACGGCGCGCATAACCTCAGGTTTGACTGTGTCTACCGAGATCGGCACACCGCAATCACGCAGGCCTTGGAGCACAGGCAGCAGGCGGGATATCTCTTGATCGGCCAAAACGCCATTAGCACCAGGCCGAGTCGACTCGGCGCCGAGGTCCAGAATATCGGCGCCCTCAGCCAGCAGCTGCAAGCCATGCGCAATCGCCGCGCTGGAGTTTGCCGCTAAACCATCACCGGAAAAAGAGTCTTCGGTCAGGTTAACAATGCCCATCACCAGTGGGCGTGACGTGTCCAGCACGTAGCGACCACAGTGAAAAGGCTGAATCATCCGGAAATAAAGAGAGTGTCGCCACGCGCGGTGGCGGCATCAAAAATTAAGCGGGTGCGGTGGCGGTCGGCGCTGTGTCAGGCGAACCGCTATCAGATTTGCGAACTGGCGGCTGATTGGTCGGCTTGGGGGCACGCGGCGGTTTTCCATCCATGATGTCATTGATCTGGTCAGCATCGATAGTTTCCCATTCGAGCAACGCCGCGGTCATTGCTTCCACCTTATCGCGATTCTCTTCCAACAAGCGACGCGCCAAGGCGTATTGATCATCAATGATGTGGCGAATTTCTTTATCGACCATCTGCATGGTGGCCTCAGAAACATTTTTATGCGTCGTGACCGAACGACCCAAAAATATTTCGCCCTCCTCCT
>CAZFSH010000215.1:0-5143 GCA_964521935.1 uncultured Propionivibrio sp. | reverse complement strand
GTGTACGCCTCACTGGTCGCCTCGGGAAGCAAGCGGCGATGCACATCGACCCAGCCCTGTTCAGCAAACAGCCGGGTCAGCCAGGCACGCTCTTCGGGAAGGAAACCGGAGTTTTTCTGATTGGACTTCCAGTTCTTCAAATCTTTTTCGGTATGCGCGATATTCCAGTCGCCACAGATCACCACATCACGACCACTAGCGGCCAGCGCCTGAAATCGAGGCCATATGGCATCCATGCAGCGAAATTTGGCTTCCTGACGCTCCTCAGAGCTGGAGCCCGAGGGCAGGTACAAGGACACGACGGAGAGATTGCCAAAGTCAGCCTGGATATAGCGCCCTTCGGCATCAAACTCGGCGTTACCGAAGCCCTCGATCACGCGCTCAGGTTCGCGCCGGGCAAAGATGCCGACGCCGCTGTAGCCCTTTTTTTCTGCGGGATGAAAGCTGCTCCAGGCGAATGGTGGCGTCGCGGGCAAGCTTGGAATGTCGCTCAGCTGGGCTTTGAGTTCCTGCACGCAGACGATGTCCGGCTGTGTGGCGGTGAGCCACTCGAAAGCCCCCTTGGTAGCGGCAGAACGGATGCCGTTGAGATTCAGCGAGACAAGTCTAAGCATGTAGAATGAACCGAACAGTTACGGATTATTTTGAGTATCCAAGTCATGGATTTTAGTCAGGAATTCATCGCCTTCGCCTGCCAGAATGGGGTATTGCGTTTTGGCGAGTTCACCACCAAGGCCGGCCGGCTTTCGCCCTATTTTTTTAATGCAGGCCTGTTCAACAATGGCGCCGCGCTGGGCAAATTGTGCGATTTTTATGCCCAAGCCATTCAGGCCTCGGGTATCGCGTTCGACGTACTTTTTGGCCCGGCCTACAAAGGTATTCCACTTGCTGCGGGCACGGCGATCGAACTGGCTCGCCGCGGTAGCAACATGCCCTTTGCCTACAACCGCAAAGAAGCCAAAGATCACGGCGAAGGCGGCACGCTGGTCGGTGCGCCCTTGCAAGGCAAGGTGCTGATCATTGACGATGTGATCTCCGCCGGCACATCAGTGCGTGAATCCATCGAACTTATTCGTAGCGCCGGTGCCACGCCGGCAGGCGTGGTCATTGCGCTAGACCGGCAAGAGCGCGGGCAAGCGGCCTTATCCGCCGTTCAGGAAGTCGAGCAAAACTACGGCATTCCGGTGATCAGCGTTGCCCGGCTTGCCGATCTGATCGCCTACCTTGGCGGCAATGCCGAGTTGCAGCGGAACCTGGTCGCCGTACGTGCTTATCGCGAGCAGTACGGCGTCTAACCTCACCCAGCGGAGAAGTCTCATGACATTGACAGCACGTTCGACAGCAGTAGGATTCTCCGCTCTGCTTTCATCCTTACTGACCACCTCACTACTGCTCAGCCTACCCGCACAGGCGCAGTCGGTCATTTACTGTTGTACCGACGGCGAAGGCCGCAAAATCTGTGGCGACTTTCTGCCCAAGGAATGCCAAAAACGCGCCTACGAGGAGCGCGATGGCAAAGGCTATATCATCAAGCAGGTAGATGCACCACTCACGCCGGAGCAACAAGCCAAGCGTGAAGCCGAACTGGTCAAGAAGGCTGAGCTGGAGCAAAAACAGATTGAGGAACGTCGGCGCAATCAGGCGCTACTGTCGACTTACGCCAGCGAACAGGACATCGACAAAGCCCGCGACCGTGCGCAGGCGGATGCTGCGAAGAGCATCGCCCAGGCGGAGAAGGCGCTGAGCGAAGCGCTCAAGCGACAAAAAACCGTCGAGCAGGAAAAAGAGTTTTACAAGAACAAGCCTTTGCCCGCCCAGCTTAAACAACAGCTGGCCGATGCCGCCAAGGATGTTCAGGCCAAAACCGATGCGGTCAGCAATCGGCAAAAAGACAAAGAGAAAGTCGCCGCGTCGTTTGAGGATGAGAAGAAGCGTTTCCGCGAACTCAAGGCCGCTAATGGCCCGAAAAAAAGCAGCGACTAGTTATGCGTTCCGGCGACTCCGGCCAGCCCAACGAAGAAGCCTCCTGATCGGAGGCTTCTTTTTTTCAGCTTACTTCTGTAGCTCACTTCTGCAGCTTGGCGAGCAACATCTCATTCACGTGTTGCGGATTGGCCTTGCCCTTGGTGGCCTTCATCACCTGACCGACCAAAGCATTGAACGCTTTTTCCTTGCCGGCGCGGAACTCATCGACGGACTTCTGGTTCGCAGCCAGAACTTCCTCAATCAAGCCCTCAATCGCGCTGCTATCAGTGATCTGACGCAGCCCCTGCTTCTCGATGATTTCGTCGGCGGTGCCACCTTCGTGCAGCCACAAGGCATCAAACACCTTACGCGCAATGCTGTTGGAAATGGTGTTGTCAGCGATACGCAGCACCAGGCCGGCTAACTGCTCGGCCGTAATTGGCGCCGCCGCAATGTCCAGCTCTTCACGGTTCAGGCGTGCAGACACCTCGCCTTGCAACCAGTTGGCAATCAGTTTGGCATTAGCTTGCCCGGCCACACTCACCGCGCGCAAAAAGAAATCCGCCATTTCGCGTTGCACGATCAGTGCGCTGGCGTCATAGTTACTCAAGCCATACTCGGCAACAAAACGGCCCAGCAAGGCCTGTGGCAATTCCGGCATTCCGGACTGCACCTCGCTCACCCATGCCGGCGTGATTTCCAGCGGCAACAGATCCGGGTCAGGGAAATAGCGATAGTCGTGCGCATCTTCCTTGCTGCGCATGGAGCGCGTTTCACCGGTATCGGGATCAAACAATACCGTGGCCTGCTGGATTTTTCGCCCTTCTTCGATTTCGTTGATCTGCCACTGAATTTCGTAATCAATGGCCTGCTGCATGAAGCGAAAGGAGTTCAGATTCTTGATCTCACGACGCGTGCCCAGTGGCTCGCCCGGTCGGCGCACCGAGACATTGGCATCGCAGCGGAAGCTACCTTCCTGCATATTGCCATCGCAAATACCAATCCAGCGCACCAGCGAATGCAGCGCGCGCGCATAAGCCACGGCTTCCGCGCTGGAACTCATGTCGGGTTCGGAAACGATTTCGAGCAAGGGCGTGCCGGCGCGATTCAAATCAATACCGGTACGGCCATGAAAATCTTCGTGGAGCGATTTGCCCGCATCTTCTTCGAGGTGCGCGCGCGTCAGGCGCACCACTTTCTGCTGCGCCGTATCACCGTGGCTGACTTTTATCGCCAGACTACCGCCAGCCACGACGGGGATCTCGAACTGGCTGATCTGGTAACCCTTGGGCAAATCGGGGTAGAAGTAATTCTTGCGCGCAAAAATTGATCGCGGTGCAATGTTTGCGCCAACGGCCAAACCAAACTTGATCGCGCAAACAACCGCTTCACGATTCAACACCGGCAATACGCCGGGCAAGGCGATATCGACGGCACAGGCCTGCACGTTGGGTTCGGCACCAAAGGCCGTCGACGCGCCGGAAAATATCTTTGAGTGCGTCTGCAATTGCGCATGGGTTTCCAGGCCAATCACGACTTCCCAGGTATTTTTACTCATGCGAAATCTCCAGGCATGCGTTGATGCCAATCCGTCGCCAACTGATACTGGTGCGCCACATTCAACATTTTTGCTTCGGCAAACCACGGGCCAAGAATCTGCAGGCCGACCGGCATGTTGTTGTCACCGAAACCACAGGGAATCGACATCCCGGGCAAGCCGGCAAGATTGGTCGATACGGTGTAGATGTCGGACAAATACATTTGCACCGGATCGGCCGTCTTGGCCCCGATGGGGAAAGCCACGAACGGACTGGTTGGCCCCATGATGACATCGCATTTGGCAAACGCCGCACGGAAGTCATCGGCAATCAGACGCCGCAACTTCTGCGCCTTGAGGTAATACGCATCGTAATACCCATGAGAGAGCACATAAGTGCCCACAAGAATCCGGCGTTTCACTTCCGCACCAAAGCCTTGCGCACGCGTGCGTGAATACATCTCGTTGAGGTCGCCAAATTCTGGCGCGCGATACCCATAGCGCACCCCATCAAAACGCGAAAGATTGGAACTGGCTTCCGCGGGGGCGACCACGTAATACGCAGGCACCGACAGTCCGGAGTTTGGCAAATCAACCTGCACCAGCTCAGCACCCATATCGCGATACACATTCAGCGCGGCGTCAACGGCATAGCGCACATCATCGGCCATGCCCTCGGCAAAAAACTCGCGCGGCAAGCCGATGCGCAGACCCTTGAGCGACTGATGCAGATCACGCGTGTAGTCCTCGGCGGGGCGCTCCAGTGACGTCGAGTCACGGCTATCAAAACCCGCTATGCCATTAAGCACCAAGGCCGCATCGTCGGCGCTCTTGGTCATCGGGCCGCCCTGGTCAAGACTGGAGGCGTAAGCGATCATGCCGTAGCGCGAGACCACGCCATAAGTCGGCTTGATCCCGGTAAGACCGCACATTGCGGCAGGTTGGCGGATCGAACCACCGGTGTCGGTGCCCAGTGTCGCCGGCGCTAAACGCGCAGCAATCGCCGCCGCCGAACCACCGGACGAGCCACCCGGTACACAGCCGACATTCCACGGATTTTTAGTTGGGCCGAAATAGGAGTTTTCGGTACTCGACCCCATGGCAAACTCGTCCATATTGAGCTTGCCCAGATTGACCACCCCGGCATTATTCAAACACTCGACAACGTGGGCGTCGTACGGCGAAACAAAATTCGCCAGCATCTTGGAACCACACGTCGTGAGCATGCCCTTGGTGCAAAAGATGTCCTTGTACGCCAGCGGAATCCCCGTCAGCGGCCCGGCCGTACCATCGGCTACACGCGCCTCGGCAGCGCGCGCCATGGCCAGCGTCTTGTCCCGATCTACCGTGATGAAGGCATTCAGGCTCGGGTTGTAGCGCTCGATGCGATCGAGAAACAGGGTCGCCAATTCACTGGCCGACACACGTTTTGATGTGAGTGCGGAAGAGAGTTCGCGCAGCGAAGCATTGATCAGTTCGTTCATGCGTGACCTCTACTCAATAACCTTGGGAACCAGATACAGGCCAGCCTCGGTTTCCGGCGCCACCGCCTGAAACGCCGCGCGCCGATCGCCCTCGGTGACGGCGTCGGGGCGCAAACGCTGCACCACATCCACAGCGTGAGTCATCGGCTCCACCTGG
>CAZFSH010000214.1:2751-5191 GCA_964521935.1 uncultured Propionivibrio sp. | reverse complement strand
GTATCGCGAAGGCGAAGCCGATATCGAGCGCAGCATGCGCCTGCTGCCTACCGGCACCGGGCAGCTGCTGCTTGGGCAACTGGCCATGCTCGATGGCCGGCGTGAGCGCGCGGTAAAGCTGCTACAACCCCTCGCGCAAAGCGGTAACAAGGACGCGGCGCAACTGCTCAACAAGCTTCAGCAGAGCAAACCCCTGCAGTAAAAACTTAGCGCCGTCCCACAGCGACTGACTTTTCATGAACCGCCTGAAACAATTCATTGTGCTGGCTTGCCTATTGCCAGTATTTGCCCAAGCCGCTGACCCAAACAAAGTCCTGCACATCGCCCTCGCCGCGACCGACGAAGGCTTCGATCCGGTGCGCTCAGCGAACTACTATTCGGGCGTGATCCTTGATGCCATCGGCGAACGTCTGCTCACCTACGACTACCTCGCCCGCCCGGCCAAGCTCGTACCCATGGTCGCCACAGCCATGCCAGAGGTCAGTGATGGCGGCAAAACCTGGCGCTTTACTCTGCGTAAAGGCGTCCGCTTCCACCCCGACCCGGCGTTCAAGGGGCAGCCAGACAATACCCGCGAACTCACAGCCAATGACTTCGTCTACAGCCTCAAGCGCTTTATGGACCCGGCCTTACGCTCGCAATGGCGCTTTCTCTTTGACGGCAAAGTTGTCGGCCTCGATGCCCTGAGTAAGCGCGCCGAAAAGGAAGGCCGTTTTGACTACGACACGCCCATCGAGGGCCTGAAAGCGCTCGACCGCTACACACTACAAATCAAACTCAACACTCCCGACTACAACTTCGCCTACATCCTCGCTACACCGGCCACCATCGCCGTTGCCCGGGAAGTCATCGAGACCTACCACGACGACACCGGCGCGCACCCGATTGGTACCAGCGCCTATCGCCTGACGGACTATCAACGCGGCCGGCGCATCGTTCTCGAAGCCCATCCGTTCTACCGAGGGTTTACCTGGGACTTTGCGGCCAGCAATGATCCCCGTGACCCAGCGATCATTGCCGCCATGCGTGGCAAAACCATGCCGCAAATCGGCCGTATTGAAATCAACTTCATCGAAGAAGAGCAAAGTCGCTATCTGGCCTTTCTCAATGGTGAGCTCGACTACGTCGCCGGGATTACCGGCCTCGCTGACACCTGGCGCGACGGCGACGACCTCAAGCCCAAACTGAAGGCGCTCGGCATCCGTCGTGATGACATCGTTGATCTGGAAACCACCTACACCAACTTCAACTTCCGTGACCCGGTCCTCGGCGGCTTCAGCAAGGAGAAAATCGCCCTGCGCCGCGCCATCATCATGGCCTATGACAATGAGGCCGAAATCTCGGTGCTGCGTAAAGGCATGGCGATGAAAAACGACATGCCCATTCCACCCGGTGTCGTGGGCTATAACCCCGGCTATCGCTCGGTCAATCCCTACAACCCGGCCGCCGCGAATCGTCTGCTCGACCGTTATGGCTACACGCGGGATAGCGACGGCTGGCGCACGCTCCCCGACGGCAAGCCGCTCGCCATCACCTTGACCTCCGAACCGCAGAGCAGCAGCCGCGAATTCGACGAACTCTGGCGTAAGTCGCTGGCCAAAATCGGCATCAAGCTCGTGGTGAAAAAAGGTACGTTTTCCGAAAACCTGAAAGCCGCCAAAGCCTGCCAGCTGCAAATGTGGGGCTCGGCGTGGATTGCCGACTATCCCGATGGCGAAAACTTTCTGCAACTGCTCTATGGCCCGAATGCCGGGCAATCGAATAACGGCTGTTACGACTCGCCGACGTTCAATCGTCTCTACGAAAAATCCATCACCCTGCCCGACTCCCCGGCACGCAATGCCCTTTACGAGCTGATGACCCGGCAGATGGAATATGACGGCGCCTGGCGGCTGGGCGTGTCGCGCATTCGTACCACGCTGGTGCATCGCAATGTCATCGGCTACAAGAAACACCCGGTGGTTCATGCCGAATGGATGTACATGGACATTGATCCGAGCAAACCACCCCTCACGCAGAAAGACGCCACGCCATGAAACGCCACCTGCCTGCGGCACTCCTTTTAGTTGGCTTATTAGTCGTCTTATTGACCGCAAAAGTCAGTCACGGTGAGACGGCGCCAAGTGTGACATTACCGGTTAGCTTGCCGGTATATCCCGATGCCACTGTGGTCAACACCACCTGCGACACGGCCTTGAGCGCCGCCGAAGCCGCTATCGTTCGTCTCGCCACCGAAGAGAGCAACCCCGCCAGTTTCCTCGCCCGTTGGAACGCGCTTGACATGCAGATGGACGACACCGTCGGGCCCATGGCGATCCACGAAGCCACGGCGACCGACAAATTGGTGCGTGATGCCGCACAAGCGTGCACGCTGAAATTCTCGGAGCTGCAGAACCGCTTGTTCCAGAACACCGCCCTGTACGAACGACTGCAAGCGGCG
>CAZFSH010000214.1:0-2651 GCA_964521935.1 uncultured Propionivibrio sp. | reverse complement strand
TGGACCAGATCGACACCCTCGCCCAAGAATTTCAACGCAATGTGCGTGAAGATCGTGGCAGCATCACATTTCACCTCACCGAACTGGAAGGTTTGCCCGGCAGCTATCTCAGCGCCCATCCAACCAATGCCGAAGGCAAGGTGACGCTAAAGATGCAGTACCCCGATTACCACCCCTTTATGGAGAACGCCACCTCGGCGGATGCCCGTCGGCGCTACTATCTGGCATTTAATCAAATCGGTGGCGAACGCAATCTCGCGATCCTCAAGGAGGTCAGCCAGCTGCGTCGGCAACTCGCCGGTATCTTTGGCAAGCCGTCCTTCGCGCACCACGTTCTCACTCGGCGCATGGCCGCGACACCGGAGAATGTCACGCACTTTCTCGACACCGTCAAAGCCAGACTCACCGAAGTGGAAAAACGTGATCTGGCAGTTTTGCGCCAGGCCAAAGCGGAGTTTCTCGGACGCAAGGTCGATGAAGTGAAACTGGAACGCTGGGATGTGTCGTTTTACGCCGAGCGCGTGCGCAAGCAACGTTACGCCGTTGATCAGGAAGCCCTGCGGCGCTACTTCCCCACCGAGGCCGCCGTTACCTGGCTAACCGATCTGGCTCGGGCCATGTACGGCGTGCGCTTTGTACCCGCCACGGTAGCCACCTGGGACCCGGACGTGCGTTATTACGACATTCTCGACAGTCACGGCCAGCGCATTGCCGGCGCCTATTTCGATCTCTTTCCGCGCGAGGGCAAGTACAACCACGCGGCGGTCTGGCCAGTACGCAATGCGTCCACCCTGGCGCAGCGCACGCCCATCAGCGTACTCGTCACCAACCTGAACCGCGATGGCCTGAATCACGACGAACTGGAAACCCTGTTGCACGAGTTTGGTCACCTGCTCCACGGAACGCTCTCAACCGCCCAGTACAACATGCTTGCCGGCACCAGTGTGCGCCGCGACTTTGTCGAAGCGCCATCACAAATGTTTGAGGAATGGGCGCGACAAGGTGTTCCTTTGGCGCTGCTGCACAAACGCTGCGCGCCCGGATGCCCGGCCATGGATAGCAAGATGCTGGCGCGCCTGAACGAAGCCCGGCGCTTTGGTGCCGGCATTCGCTACGGCGGTCAGCACCTGCTGGCCAGCTTTGATATGGCGCTGGCGGGCAGCGAACCGGGCGATCCGCTGGCCACCTTCAAAGCCTTGCAAGCGGCCACCCCTCTGGGCAGCGTTGACGGCACGCGCTTCCCCGCTCAGTTCGGCCACTTGCTCGGTGGCTATGCCGCCGGTTACTACGGCTACATGTGGTCGGAAGTGTTGGCGCTGGACATGGCCAGTCAATGGAAAGGCCGCTGGCTCGATAGCAAAACCAGTCGCCGCTATTGGGATCAGGTGCTCCGTCGCGGCGGGGAAATTCCGGCCGAACAATTGGTGCGTAATTTCCTCGGGCGCGAACCATCGCCGGAAGCATTTTTTGCGGAAATATCGGGGAAAGCTCGCTAAATAGCACTCTTTATCACGCGATAAACAATGCGATAATGCACACTCATAGTTAGCCTCTTTTCCTACCCGACATTACCCGACACGAGAGAAACTCGCCATGCCACATATCAGCGCCAACGATCTGAAAACGAAAGGCATTGCAGCGATTGAAGCTTCATTGGCTGAGCACACGGAAACGATTGTCTCCGTGCGGGGCAAGGATCGTTTTGTCGTGATGGATATTGCGCACTATCACTACCTGCGCGAATGTGAGCTGACGGCGGCGCTCGCCGAGAGTCGCGCAGATATCGCCAATGGACGCGTGATTCAGGAATCTCCCGAAGCCCACCTGGCACGACTCGATACCTTGGCATGAGTTTCACGCTGCTATTTACCGATGCCTACACACGGCGCGCTCAGCGCTGGTTAAAGCGCCACCCTGAGCTACGACCTCAATACCTGAAAACCTTGCAACTGCTGGAAGCCAACCCATACCACCCGTCGCTACGGCTGCATGCACTGAGCGGCAAACTCGATGGCGTGTATTCCGTGTCGATTAACCTGTCTTACCGTATCACGCTGGAACTATTGATTCACGATGAACAGATTATTCCCGTGAACATCGGTGACCATGACGCGGTCTATTGAATAGCGTATCAATGCTTGCCTTCTTAATCCGCCGCCTCTGGCAGATGATTCCGACACTATTCGGCGTCATTCTGCTGGTCTTCGTGCTGTTCAACTTTGTCGGCGGTGACCCAGCGTATTTGCTCGCCGGGAAGATCTCGAACCCCGCGCAAATTGCCAGTATCCGCGCGCAGTTGGGGCTGGATCAGCCCTGGTATGGGCAACTATGGATTTTCCTTCAGCAGGTGCTGACGGCCGACTTTGGCAACTCCTGGTCGACCAACGAAAAAGTCTCGGCGATTCTCGCCACCCGCCTCGGCCCCTCGTTGGTGGTGCTAATTCCGATGATGCTGCTTGAAACCGTGATCGCCGTCCTGATCGCCCTCGGTCTCGCCTTTGTCCGTGGCTCGCTCACCGATCGCTCGATCATGATCGCCTGCACCATCGCCATGTCCATCTCGCTGCTGGTGTACATCATCGTCGGCCAGTACGTACTCGCTTATCAATTCGGCTGGTTTCCGGTGCAGGGCTGGAGTGAAACACTCGCTG
>CAZFSH010000213.1:3620-5196 GCA_964521935.1 uncultured Propionivibrio sp. | reverse complement strand
GTATTACGGAACTGAAACTGCCGCTGAATCACGACGAGGGCGCACTGCGTCAGGCTGTACTGGCCAAGCTGGGCGTTGCGGATGCGGACTTGCTCAGCCTGACGATCTTCCGGCGCAGCTACGATGCACGCAAGTCATCCGCCATCGTGCTGATTTACACCGTCGATGTGACGCTGCGCGATGAAGCCGCGGTGCGCGCGCGTTTGCAGGGCGATCGGCACATCACCGATACGCCGGACATGGACTATCACTTTGTGGCGCGCAACGATCCCGCTGATCCAGCCAAACCGCCACGCTTACGCCCGGTGGTAATCGGCATGGGGCCCTGTGGTTTGTTTGCCGGTTTGATTCTGGCGCAAATGGGCTTCAGGCCGATCATTCTGGAGCGTGGCAAAGCCGTGCGTGAACGCACCAAAGATACCTGGGGTTTGTGGCGGCAGCGGCAGCTCAACCCGGAGTCGAATGTGCAGTTTGGCGAGGGCGGTGCCGGCACGTTCTCGGATGGCAAGTTGTACAGCCAGATCAAAGATCCGGAATACCGTGGGCGCAAGGTGCTGCAGGAGTTTGTCAAAGCCGGGGCACCGGAAGAAATTCTCTACGTGAGCAAACCGCACATCGGCACCTTCCGGCTGGTCTCGATGGTGGAGGCGATGCGTGCCGATATTCATGCCCTGGGCGGCGAAGTGCGCTTCCAGCAGCGGGTTGACGCGCTGGATATCGATAACGGTCAGGTGCGCGGCCTCAAGCTGGCTTCCGGCGAAACGCTCGAATGCGACCATGTGGTGCTGGCCGTCGGCCACAGTGCGCGCGACACCTTTCAGATGCTCTTCGATCAGGGCGTGCATGTGGAAGCCTAGCCTTTTTCCATTGGCGTGCGCGTGGAACATCAGCAGTCGCTGATCGACGTCGCGCGCTTTGGCCCCAATGCCGGCCATCCGATTTTGGGCGCGGCCGATTACAAGCTGGTGCACCACTGCGCCAATGGTCGCTCGGCCTACAGCTTTTGCATGTGTCCCGGCGGTACGGTGGTCGCGGCGACCTCGGAGCCAGGGCGGGTGGTCACCAATGGCATGAGCCAGTATTCGCGCAACGAGCGCAACGCCAACAGTGCGCTGGTGGTGGGCATTACGCCTGAGGACTACCCCGGCGGCCCGCTCGCCGGGATCGATTTCCAGCGCCACTGGGAATCGGCCGCCTTTGTCGCCGGCGGCAGCAACTATTCGGCGCCGGCGCAGCTGGTGGGCGACTTTATCGCCGGGCGCGCGTCGACAAGCTTGGGCTCGGTGATTCCCTCTTACACGCCGGGTATTCATCTGACCGATCTGGCGCAATGCCTGCCGGATTTTGCGGTGAAGGCACTGCGCGAAGCCTTACCCGCCTTCGGCAAGCAGATTCGTGGTTTCTCGATGAACGACGCCTTGCTGACCGGTGTGGAAACGCGTACTTCGTCACCGGTGCGCGTGACGCGTGGCGATGATTTTCAAAGCTTGAATACGCGAGGGCTGTATCCGGCCGGTGAAGGCGCTGGCTACGCCGGTGGCATTTATTCCGCGGCGATTGACGGTATCAAGGTGGC
>CAZFSH010000213.1:0-3520 GCA_964521935.1 uncultured Propionivibrio sp. | reverse complement strand
CGCCCCGTGTCTTTTGCCTGATAGAGCGCGCTATCGGCGCGTTTTACCAGCGCCGCCGCCAGGTCGCCGGTCTGGTAGGTGGCGACGCCGAAGCTGGCCGACTTGCGCTCGGCGATGGCAAAGGTATGGCGCTCAATTTTTTGTCGCAAACCGTCCGCCAGGTTCACCGCGCCACTGCGCTCGGTTTGCGGGCAGATCACGATGAACTCTTCGCCACCCCAGCGACCAACGATGTCGGTCTCGCGGGTGTTTTCACGCAGAATCGTGGCGATGGCAACGAGTACCTGATCGCCGGCCTGATGACCGTAGGTGTCATTGACGGACTTGAAATGGTCGATATCCAGCATGATGACGCTGAATGGCTGGCCGAAGCGATTGGCGCGCACGATCTCCTGCTCCAGCACCGCATCAATTTTCAGGCGGTTGAATACGCCGGTGAGTGTGTCGGTAACCGACAGGCGCTCCAGCGCTTTGTTCAGCGAGGTCAGCTTGCGATTCCATAGCAACACCAGCACCATGATCAGGCCGCCGCCAATGATGATCTGCCAGACCAATACGTAGTCGATACCTTTTTGCACGCTGATCGACACATGCTTGTTGGTAATGGCTTCGCGTTCCTGCGCGGTGATGGTGCTGACGCCTTTGTCGAGAATGTCGCGCAAGATCGGCTCGGACTTGATAACGCCGATCCGTAGCTGGTTGGTATAGGCCGGGATCTGTCCGGAAATTTTCAGGTTGAACAAACCTTCTTTCTTGATCGCGTAGGCGGCCACAATGAGCGAGCGCACGGTCAGGTCGGCTTTGCGCTCGGAGACAAACGCCATGGCTTCGTCCTCGCTGATGGTGGTGATCACCGTCAAGTGGGGGAAATCGCGGCGGATACGTTCTTCCACCATGGTGTTTCGCGGCACCACCACGCGGTGATCCGTGAGTGCCTGCAGGTCGCCGATGTAGGGGTGTTCCTCGCGCGTGACGATGATGTTTTGATCAGAAAAAATCGGCTGGGTGAAATTCAGCCATTGATCGCGCGCGGGTGTCTGGTTGAGGAAGCTCATGAGCTGGCAGCGCCCGCTTTTCGAGGCGGCTAGGGATTCATCCCAGGTTTTTGCCGGGTAGACGACGATTTGTAGGCCCACACGTTGTGCTACCAATTGCACCAGATCGGCGGCAATGCCTTGGTGTTCGCCCTGCGGCGTGATTCGCTCGAAGGGCACCCAGTCCGGGTCGGCGCACATCGTTATGGCCTTTGCGCTGCGTAGGTAGGCTTCTTCCTGCGCGGTAAAGCGGATCGCGGTCGCTGGCTCTTGGGCGGGGCTCAGGCTCGGCGCGAATGTGCACAAAGCGATGGCGCATAAAACGATTGAGCGCATGACAAGGCTTTTGCTTTGCACAAACTTGGCGGATAGCAGGCAGGAAATCATGGGGTGCATGGGGCGCATGGTTTGGTCCATGGCAGCGAATAAATCAGTCGCGGCAGGGCTCACCGTTTGGTGAGGCGTTTTGGTGTGGTGTTGGCCGATGAGCTAATGGCTTCGCCATCCATGAGTTGGTGCAGTTCGACATGCAGACGGCCGCTGAGCCGATAGGAGCTTTTCGCCACCGTGCCACCATTGCCGCTATTGCCACCATGATGGCCACGGCGAACATCGGGATCGCTGTCAAGCAGGTGCGTATCGAGCTGCAAGGACAGTACGTAAGACTGATCGACGCGGTCAATAGCGAGTTCGGTTTGCAGGCCCAGGTCAACGTCGCCCATGGGGATGCGCACAAGTGGCCGGCGTACATCGATGCGCTGTGGCGTCAGCGACACCTGAACCTCGTCCGCGTCGAACTTGACCGATTTCACCGTGGACGAGATGCGCTGCGCCAGCGCCAACGCCGAGCGTGTCTGCGCGACAACGCCGGTGAGCGTGCCGCGCGCGACACTCAGGGCCATGGTGAGCGGCGGAACGCGGACGGTGTTAAGTGTTGTTTTCGGGGCGCGCGGCATAATAGGACGGGAGTACGGAAATCGCCCCTATTATCAGGCCAGGCGCTGCTGGCGGGGCGACTAATCAAGTTAGCAAGACAATGCGCCGTGCCACAGCGACTGACTTTTCAACAGCCGAACTCACGGCATATCCAGCGTGTTAGTCAAAAAGCGCGCGCGCAGTTCGCCGAGATTGAGCTGATCGAGTATCTGTTCACTGCGTTCGCGGGCGTTTTTGCGTGGGTTTCCCGTGTATTTGGCGATGATTAACTCATTTTTCATCGAATGTTCCCAGCCAACCAGCTCGGTGACGGTGAGCTGGTAGCCGCAGCTTTCCAGCAGCAGGCAACGCAGTACATTGGTGAGCTGGCTGCCAAATTCGCGCGTGTGCAGCGGGTGACGCCATATTTCCGAGAGCGGCGTTTTGCCGAATGATTCATTTTTGCGCTGGCGCAATACCGAGGCTACTTCCGCCTGGCAACAGGGCACCAGCACGATGAATTGGGCACGCTTGGCCAGTGCAAAGCGGATCGCATCGTCGGTGGCTGTGTCGCAGGCGTGCAGGGCGGTGACGAGGTCGATACGTGCGGGCAAGGCTGCCGAGCTTATCGAGTCTTCGACCGACAGATTGAGAAAGCGCATGCGCGCAAAGCCGAGTTGTTCGGCGAGCGCTTGCGAACGGCTGACCAGCTCGGCGCGGGTTTCAATGCCAAATACCTCGGCGCCGTTACGCGATTTCAGAAACAGATCGTAAAGAATAAAGCCCAGGTAGGACTTGCCTGCGCCATGGTCGGCCAAGGTTAGCGTTTCTTGCGTACTCAGTATCTCCGCCATGAGCGGCTCGATGAAGTGGTACAGGTGATAGACCTGTTTGAGTTTGCGTCGGCTGTCTTGATTGATCTTGCCGTCGCGGGTGAGGATGTGCAGTGCCTTGAGCAGTTCGAGCGATTGCTCGGGCTTGATTTCGGGGATTAGTGGCGCGGATTTGGCGGAGGTAAGCGATGTCATGGTACTGCGAGTATCTCCGAGCAACCGGGAAAAATCCACTGGCCGTGGCCCTTGGGATGTGATTTGGACGCGGTCAGAAGCCGGCTTTTTGATCCATATCAGCAGCTTGTTACGCCCTGCCGCTATCATCCGCAGCGCTGATGGCCGGCGTGCCGCTCAGTACCTCGACTATTCAGGAGCGCTTGATGCAAATTAAAGAAAGTGTGTTTATTGTTACCGGCGGGGCGTCTGGGTTGGGGGCAGCCACCGCGCGTTTGTTGGTGGCGGGTGGCGCCAAGGTGGTGATGGCGGACTTGAATCAGCAGGCAGGCGAGGCGCTGGCCGCCGAGTTGGGCGCCGCCAGCCGTTTCGTAATGACCAATGTGGCTGATGAAACCAGCGCCCAAGCCTGCGTCGCCACCGCCGTAGCAAGCTTTGGTGGCGTGCACGGGCTGGTCAATTGTGCCGGCGTGGCGCCGGGCGAAAAAGTGCTGGGCAAAAATGGCCCGCATGCGCTGGATGTGTTTGCGCGCGTGATCAATATCAATCTGGTCGGCACCTTCA
>CAZFSH010000212.1:0-5196 GCA_964521935.1 uncultured Propionivibrio sp. | reverse complement strand
AATGACCAGATCATTTTTCGGGTCCACGTATATCGCCTGCCCGTGAATGCCGCGTGCCATGTAATAGCCCTGATCGGACACCCACCACATGTTGCGGTAGCTCCAGTTCGGCAAGGTGGCGTAACCGGCCTTGGCGAACCTGGCCTTGTCGCCACCTGCGGCGATGTCCGCGACTACCGTCGTCGGCACGATCTGCTGGCCGTTGAAGCGGCCGTTATTGCGCATCATCTCGCCGACACGCGCCAGATCGCGCAGGGTGGTGTTCAGGCCGCCGCCACCCGAAGCGGTGCCAATACGGTCAAGCAGGAAATGGGCGTTCTCTTCGGCGCCGATTTTTTGCCAGATGCGCTCCGAGACCAACTGTTGCAGCGACTGGCCGCTCACCCGCTGAATAATCCATGCGAGCACATCGGTATTGGGTGTTTTGTAAGCGAAGGCCTGATCGTGTTCGCCTTCTTTTTTCAGCGTCTTGAGGAAGTCATAAAAACTGCCCGGCAGGCCGCTGTTGGGCGGTGAGGGCAAAATCGCGCCGGCGGCCATGTAGGTAAAAAT
Organism: uncultured Propionivibrio sp.; assembly: GCA_964521935.1. GTDB lineage: Bacteria > Pseudomonadota > Gammaproteobacteria > Burkholderiales > Rhodocyclaceae > JADJEF01. The sequence goes on along the minus strand of CAZFSH010000212.1, from coordinate 4,644 downwards.
TTCCGCCTTGGGATCGGCGTAATTTTCCGAGTACTGCACACCGATGGTCATGTCCATCACCTGCCGCACGGTGGCATCGCCATAGGCGGTGTCGGCCAATTCCGGAAGGTAGCGTGTGACGGGTGCTGACGGGTCAAGCTTGTGTTCGTCGGCCAGCATCGCGGCCAGCGTGCCGACGAAGGATTTGGTCACCGACATGGCAATGTGCGGACGCTGCGGTTCCAGTGCGCCAAAATATTTTTCATAGACGATACGGCCACGATGCACAACCACCACGCCATCCGTCCAGGTCTTGGCCAAGGCTTCTGCCCACGTGCGCTTGACGCCATCCATGTCGGTGTAGGGCACCGCATCCAGATTTTGTTCAGCGCGCGGGAAGATCATCGGCTTACCCATGCCGCGCCAGACGTCGGCTGAAGGCCCCAGCTCCCGCATGTGGCTGAAGGACCAGCGCGTGTTGGGAAACTTGAAGTGGCTGGCGTCAATCCACTTGACGGTCTTATCGGCCGCGGGCGGGAAACCGGTCATGACGCCGGTGTTTTTCGGATCGCTGCTAGCGGCATCAGGGAATTTCGACAGGTCGACCGCCGCGTGTGCGGCCAGTGTTCCAAGGCTGACAGTCCATAGGGCCAACGCAGCGGTGATGGCGAGATGGCTACGTAGTCGCTTCGTGTTCATGGCATTCTCCTCGTGGGGGTATTTGTTGTAATTATTTTGGTTGTTGGTGGGCGTGTAATCCATCGTGGACAGTGTCGCGGCCTTCATTGGGCATTGTTGCGTTGAGGCAGCAACTAACCCGCGCTCCGTTTGCTAACTGTCGGGTGACTGCACAGTGAGCGAATACCAGACCACAGGGAGGATAAAGCGAGGGCAAGCGTCAGGGCTTACTCACCTTTGGGATAGAAGTCGGACATTCGCTTGCCCCAGTCAGGCGCACTGCGGATGCGCAGCATTTCATCCCACAGCGCATTGACTGCCTGCGCCTGTGTGAGCGCGAGCTCACGATTGAACACCGTATAAATATAGCCTTCGATTGCCGGCGGGCTGATCTTGCGCAGCACCTTCGCGTAATCGGCTTGGGTTTCCAGATAACGTAATTCATCCAGGCGCATGAGCGCAACATCGGAGCGTCCTGCGGTGAGCATTTTGGCGACGGCGTCAATGCTGCGCACTTCGCTGCCCCAGGTCAGACCTTTGCTGTTCAAAAACTTTTCGTAAGTGGGAATCCCGGCGCGAATGAGCACAGGGCCTTGTGCTCCGAGCAAGCTGTTGCCATCCCACGTTACGGTATTTTGCGCCGTGGTCACGAACACCGCGGCGGTGGCAGCCAATGCTCGCTTGGTATCGACTTGCCCACCCTGCATGGGAAAGGCGTAATCCTCGCGCATGGAGGGGGTATCGCCGGAGGCGACAATGATCTGGTACTCACCGCTTTTGACGTTGTGCAGGCAGCGTTTGCGTGGCTGGGCCACGAAGTCAATCTTGATCCCCACGCGCTCGCCGGCCACGCGCAGCAAATACTGGCCCAGCCCTTCCTGATCAGGGTAGCTGTAGGGAATAACGGGCACGTCATCGACGCAGGCGATGAGGTTAAGTTTTGCGCCATAACCCGGCAATGCCCACAACAGGGCCGCCGCGAAGAGGGTTGGCAGGAAGATTTTTGGGCTGGTCATGAGCTTGCAATCGCCATGGTTATGATTTATCAGACTATGCTATCGACGCGACGCTGTCATTGCCAGAAAGTACTTTAGTCGATGACGCCCGCGGTTCGCAGCGCGGCGAGACGATCCGCATCGATAGTGTCGAGTACTGGCGCCGTGTCACAGCGACTGACTTTTACCACTTCGCCTGGTGTGCGCGAGAAGCGCGGTGCCGGGTTGGCGTGCACGATAGGCGTGGTCTGGAAGGTGTTGCGGGCGACGTTGTGCGGGTGCACCGCCGCTTCGGCTGGGGTCAGCACCGGGGCAAAGCAGACGTCAGTGCCTTCGAGCAACTCACACCAGTGCTGGCGCGGTTGGCTCTTGAACAGGGCGATCAGACGTTCTTTGAGCGCCGGCCATTTGGCCACGAGATATTGTTCATTCGGATTGATGTCGCTAAGCCCGAGTTTGCTCAGCAGCTGCGCGTAAAACTGCGGTTCCAGCGGCCCAATCGTTATCCATTGCCCGTCGGCACATTCAAAAATATCGTAGAAGGGCGAGTCGTAAAAGGCGCTGGGCTGCGTGCCGCCGATCTGGCCGCTGCCATGTATCCAGTGGGCGATGGAGCCGAGCACGGCGACGATATCGACAATGGCGGCATCGACCACTTGCCCCGTGCCCGATGTCTTGGTTTCAAAGACGGCGGCGACGATGCCGAAGGCCAGACCGAGTGCGCCGATGGCGTCGCCGGCCAAGGTCGGGGCAGGGCGTTGCGGTGGCATGCGCCCGCCGCCAGTGCCACCCAAGCCCATCATGCCGGTGAGCGCCAAGTAGTTCAGGTCGTGACCGGCGGCACTGGCCAGCGGGCCGTCTTGCCCCCAGCCGGTCATGCGCCCGTAGATCAGGCGCGGGTTTTTGGCGTGACAGATCTCGGGACCGAGACCGAGGCGTTCCATGACGCCGGGGCGGTTGCCTTCGATCAGCGCGTCGGCGTGTTCGAGCAGGTCAAGCGCCAGGGCAATGCCCTCGGGCTTTTTCAGGTCAATGGCCAGCTGGTGTTTGCCGCGGTTAAGGATGTCGGCATCCGGGTTGCCGCCGCCGAGCATTTGCCCGAGTCCGCCCCCTGTTTTGCGCCGGATCACTGTGACGTCGGCGCCCATGTCGGCGAGGATCATGCCGGCCAGCGGGCCGGGGCCGATACCTTCAAACTCGATGACGCGCAATCCCTTGAGCGGACCCATGCGAATTCCCCTGCGTTATGTCGTTATTTGTAGGCGCCGAATACGTGCGTCCACTCCTTCGCATCGCGCTCGCCGGCGCTGGCGAGATCGGCGAACAGACGCTCGTTGAGGCGTGTACGGGTGGCCGCAAAAGAGGGGCCGTGCAGTGCCGCGAGCCCTTTTGCGCGCTCCTGGGCATAGGCCAGCACCTGATCCGCCGGGGCGAGCTCATCCAGGAAGCCGGCGGCGACGGCTTTTTCGCCATCGAGCCCTTCGGCCTGCACCAGCGCGCGGTTGCGCCACGAGGTGTTGAGTCGGTTGTGCGCCAGAGCGATGGCGAAATGCGGCAGGGTCATGCCGATGGCGGTCTCATTCAGTTGCACCTTGAGCGCGCCAGCCGCGCCGATGCGCAGGTCGGCACACATCAGCAGGATGGCGCCCATGGCCATGGCGTGGCTGTTCACCGCGAGCACGACCGGGCGGGGGAAGCTGAGCAGGCGCTGACCGATACGGCCGCCGCCGTCCATCATCCTTGGTACATTCGGGCCACCGGCTTTCATCACCGCCAGGTCGAAGCCGGCGGAAAACACCTTGGCATTGCCGGTGAGCACGACCACGGCCTGATCGGTCTCGGCTTTGTCCAGTGCCGCATTGAGGGCCTCCTGCATGGCAAAACCCAGCACATTGACCTTGCCATCGTTCAAGGTGATGGTCGCGATGCCATCAGAAAATTCATAAGAAACAAGGGATTCCATGACTTGGCTCCAGTGGGTGGGGAAGGCCGTGAATTGTGCGGCCGGGTGCAGTATGTTGTCAAGCAAGCATTTGCTTGGTAGCATTTGCCAGCCATTGAGCGTTGTTTGCTGTGATCCTTTTTGTCTTTCAGGAGTTTTGCCATGCCGATCCCACGTACCCTTTTTGACGAAGATACCAATGCCTTTCGTGACACCGTGCGCAAGTTCTGCGAGAACGAACTGGTGCCGCATCAGGAACGCTGGGAAACCCAGCAATACGTTGATCGCGCGGTATGGACCAAGGCCGGTGAAGCCAGTTTCCTGTGCCCGACCATGCCTGAGGAATACGGTGGCATCGGCGTGGACAAGCGCTTTTCGGTTGTACTTTTTGAAGAACTCGCCCGGGTTAATTCCAGCGGCATCGGCTGGTCGTTGCACTCCGAGATCGTCGCGCCTTACATCCTGCATTACGGCAACGACTACCTGAAGTCGCACTACCTGCCCAAGATGGCCACCGGCGAGATGATTGGCGCCATCGCCATGACCGAGCCGGCTGCCGGCTCTGACCTGCAGGGCGTCAAGACCACCGCCGTGAAGCAGGGCGATCACTACATCCTGAACGGTTCCAAGACCTTCATCACCAACGGCTACCTGTGTGACCTCGTCATCGTCGTCGCCAAGACCGACCCGGCCGCCGGCGCCAAGGGAACCAGCTTGTTTGTCGTCGACACCTCGATGGCCGGTTTCACCAAAGGCAAGCCGTTGAAAAAAGCCGGCATGAAAGCGCAGGACACCTGCGAACTCTTCTTCGATAACGTCAAAGTACCGGCGCAAAACCTGCTCGGACAGGAGAACGTCGGCTTCATGTACCTGATGCAGGAGTTGCCTTGGGAACGCCTGCAAATCGCCATCTCGGCGATTGCCAACGCCGAAGCCGCGATTGAGCACACCGTGCGCTACAGCCACGAGCGCAAGGCCTTCGGCAAGGAAATCGCTAGCTTCCAGAACACCCGCTTCAAGCTCGCTGAACTGAAGACGGAAGTGCAGATC
>CAZFSH010000211.1:0-5253 GCA_964521935.1 uncultured Propionivibrio sp. | reverse complement strand
ACATTCGGCTAGCCGCAATGCAGCACTGGCCGACGCTCATCGAGGATCATTCTGGCGAGCAGCCGGTAGTTCGGGTGCTCGATCAAACTCTGCTGCCTCGGCAGACTGTCATGGTGACGCTGGATAGTCTGGCATCGGCTGCACAGGCGATTCGTGACATGCAGGTGCGCGGGGCTCCCTTGATCGGGGTAACCGCCGCCTATGGCGTCGCCCTAGGGCTGCAGCATGACAGTACTGATGCGCACTTGCGCGCTGTGCTGGATACCCTCGCGGCAACGCGGCCTACGGCGGTAAATCTTCACTGGGCTTTGGCGCGCATGGAACGCGTGCTGCAAAAGTCAGCCGCTGTGGCACGGCGCGAATTAGCCTGGCAAGAGGCGAGGGCAATCGCCGAGGAGGATGTGTTGGCGAATCGTGCGCTGGGCCAGCATGGGCTGGCGCAGTTCATGGCACTGGATTCCATATTGGGCTCGGGCCGCCCCTTGCAGATCATGACGCACTGCAATGCCGGCCGCTTGGCCACCGTGGCCCATGGCACGGCATTGGCGCCAATTTATGCCGCTCACGCCGCCGGCCGCGCTGTGCATGTCTGGGTTTCCGAAACGCGCCCACGTAACCAGGGCTTGCTGACTGTGTGGGAGCTGGCCGAAGCTGGCGTACCGCACACGCTCATTGCCGACAACGCGGCAGGCTTGCTGATGATGCGCGGCTGTGTCGATGCCGTGATTGTGGGCGCAGACCGTATTGCCGCCAATGGCGATGTTGCCAATAAGGTCGGCACCTATCTCAAAGCGCTGGCTGCCCACGCGCACAACATTCCATTTTTTGTCGCGGCGCCCTGCTCGACGATCGACTTCGCCTGTGCGAATGGCAGCCTGATCCCGATTGAAGAGCGCGCGACCGACGAGCTTGGCGCCAAGGGCGTGAGTAGCTACAACCCGGCGTTTGATGTCACGCCTGCGCACTTGGTACGCGCCATCATTTCAGAGCGCGGGGCCCTTGCTCCCGACCAACTGTCGCGCTGGGCATTGTCATGATCATGACCTATATGACTGATCAAGCGCTGGCGGCAGCGACCTTGCACACCGCGCGTGCGATGAATGCCTGCGGAATTAATCGTGGCAGTGCCGGTAATGTTAGCGCCCGGTGTGCGGATCGGGAGAGCTTCTTGATTACGCCCACTGGCATGGCATACGATCAGTGTCAGCCAGACGATCTGGTAAAAGTCAGCGGCTGTGGCACGGCGTCAGAGCCGGTCACGATGGCACCATGGGATCAACGCTTGCCGTCCTCCGAGTGGCGCTTTCATCATGACATCTATCGGGCGCGTCCCGAGGCTGGCGCGATTGTGCATACGCACTCATCGTTTGCCACGGCCTTGGCTTGCCAAGGCATGCCCATTCCCCCCTTTCATTACATGGTTGCGCGTTTTGGCGGAGCCGATGTGCGCTGTGCCACCTATGCGACCTTTGGCACGCAAGCCTTGTCAGACGCGGTGCTGGCAGCATTGCACGAGCGCCGCGCGTGCCTCATGGCCCACCACGGCATGGTGGTTTTTGGGCGTGATCTGGAGCAAGCCTTGGCTCTCGCGGTGGAGCTGGAAACGTTGTGCGAGCAATATTGGCGAGTGCTGCAGTTAGGGCCAGCCAAACTACTGGCTGCTGAGGAAATGCAGTGTGTGCTGGAGAAGTTTGCCAGCTATGGTCAACAACCACACAATCGGCAGCTTGACGATCGCTGATCAGGCCGTATCAGGCCACTAGTAAAGTCAGGGCAGTTGTAAGCGCAGGCGCGCGCCGCCGCCAATACCTTCGTTGTCGAGGATGACCTTGCCCGAGCCGCCCTGCGGGGTGATATGCCGTTCGGCGATAAGGCGGGCAAAGCGCAGTCCTAAGCCGCTGCCCTCTTGTCCCATCGCCGCCCCGTTGCCAGCAAGAACTTCTTCAGGAAAACCGGCGCCATCATCCGACACCGCAAATTCCAGCCCGCCGTTTGTCGTCGGGCGCAGGCTAAACACTACGCTTGATCGGGCATGGCGTACCGCGTTGCGCAAGGCGTCGAGCAGCACCAGCTTTATCTGATAAGCATCGAACGCCCAGGCGCTCAGCTCATCCATCGCCGCTACCTCATAGCGGACGCTGACCTCGCGGCCGGGGGGCAGGAGGGGCTCGATTTGCAGTTCTTCAATGAACTGCCGCAAGTCGCGGTCGTCAATGTTCAGGCGCAAACTACCTTCACTTTCCCGATATACGGCCAGTAGTTCAACCAACTGCGCGTTGACATGGGTGGCGAGTGCCCGCGCTTGTGCTAGCGGATCCGAGGGCGCTTGGCGCTCGGCCTCGCCCAGCCATGAGTTGAGTACATGCAGGTTGTTTTTCAGGTCATGAATGGCGTTGGCAATCAAGGCCTGCATGTCAGCTTTCCTCCAGCAGCGCAGTGTCTGAGGGTACGAGACGAAGATAAAACTGGATCACCTCATTCAAACGCGGGTGTGATCGGTTGGCGCGGCGTGCCTGCTGGATGTATTTGCGTGCTTGCCCGATGCGCAGCGGCTGTACGCCATTGCGTTGGCTGTCCATAAGCAGTGCCAGGGCAGCGTTGATGGATACTTGGGCGTTGTTGGTGAGCCGATCTGCAGCCGACTGCAACATGGAAATCGCTTTTTCCAGTTCGCCCCCGCGCGCCAAAGTTACGGCTTCATTGTTCAGACGAATCATGTTGCGCTTGGTCGATTCGAGCAATGCTGCCCCTTCATCGCCCAAACCGGCAGCGTGAAACACGGACTGCGCGGCGGTCAGTACGCTCTCGTTTTCGTGATGATCTTCTGCAACAGCTTGAATGATGGCTTTGGCTTTTTCACTGTCGCCACTGACAAAGCAGGCATTGGCCACTTCGAGCGCTGCTGCCGGAGCCAGTGTGCTGCTGCCTTGAACAGCGAGGGCGCGCTCGAGTGCCGCTTTGGCGGCCTCTTTGTTGCCGGCCTTGGTTTGCACCAAGCACTCAACGGCGGCTTGCCGGGCATTGAGTTCAGGTGAGGCGGTGAAGTGCTGCCCCATTTCCTTCACGGCGGTTAAGGCCTCTTTTACCTTACCTTGTTCAACACAGCTTTTGGCGAGGCCGGCATAGTCATCGTGATCTTTGAAAAACCCAGTACGGTCTTTTTCTACCGCCCGGCGAAAGGCCGACTCAGCGCGGGGGAAGTCCTTGTTATCCAGCGCCAAACCGCCAAGGCGGCGTTGCCGTTGTGTCGATGGCGCGACTTTCAGCGCTTGTTCGACAACGGTTTGTGCGGCAGGCTTATCGGTTTTTTCGAGCAGCTGGGCTAAGGTATCGTAAGCGGCAAGGTAGTTGGGGTAAGACTGCAGCGCGTGACGCAGTTGCTCCTGGGCTTCAGGGCTATGCCCGGCTGCTGCAAGCGTGCGGGCTTTACCGACTTCTGCCCATGGCGTGGCGCGCTGATCAAGGACTGACTGGTAGAGCGCCAAGGCTTCGTCGTTATGCTGCAAATCGAGCAGTAATTCACCTTTGATGCGCAGGATGTCGAGCGTGTAACGCGACTTGTTTTCCAGCAAGGTATCGCACGCCGCCAGCGCCAAGTTCTTGTCGCCTTTGGCCCCGAGGTGTTGATAAAGCGGTTTCAGCGCGGCTTTGCGTTCCAGAATTCGTTGCAAGCGAGTGCCAAGCATTTCGGCGGTGAAGGGCTTGATCAGGTAATCGTCGGGCGCGTACTCGGCCGCTGTCGAGACCTGCTCATAACCCGTTTCGCCGGTAATCATCAGGAATGCGGTACTCATCGGCAAAAACTGCTTGCGCCGTACCAGTTCAAGTAGCTGCTGGCCATCGGCACCTTGACCCAGGTTGTAGTCGCAGACGATCAGATCGTAGCGATTACTGGAAATTCGCTCTATCGCCTCTTTGATCGAGCGCGCCATGTCGCATTTTTCCAAACCAGCATCGGTGAGTTGAATGCGTACCGCCGAGCGCATCTCAGCGATGTCGTCGATCAAAAGCCCTGATTTGCCGCGCAGATCCATAAGGAAACTCTATTCCTGGTGATATCGGGTGACGCGTTCGACCTCATTTTTTGAGCCGAGAATAACGGGTACGCGCTGGTGCAATTTGTGCGGCTGAATATTGAGTATGCGCTCGCGCCCAGTGGTGGCGGCACCGCCAGCCTGTTCGACGAGATACGCCATGGGGTTCGCCTCATACATCAGGCGTAGTTTTCCCCCTTGTTCTTTGGTCTTGGCGTCAAGCGGATACATGAATATGCCACCACGCGACAGAATACGATGCACGTCAGCAACCATCGATGCTACCCAGCGCATATTGAAATCGGCCCCACGCGGCCCGGTTTTGCCCGCTAACATCTCCTCGACATAGCGCTGCACGGGCTCTTCCCAGTGGCGCATGTTGGAGGCGTTAATGGCGAACTCACGTGTTTCTTCAGGGATGCGCAGATTTTCCTGCGTCAGCACAAAGCTGCCGATTTCGCGATTGAGCGTGAAGACATTGACGCCGTCTCCCAAGGCTAAAACCAGTAGCGTGGTTGGGCCATACACGGCATAGCCGGCGCATACCTGATTGGTGCCGGGCTGCAAAAAGTCTTTTTCTTCACCGGTGCTCCCCTCGGGGCAGCGCAGCACGGAAAAAATGGTGCCTACCGAAATATTCACATCAATGTTTGACGAACCATCCAGCGGGTCAAACAAGAGCAGGTATTCCCCTTTGGGGTAGCGATTCGGAATGGCATGTGGCAATTCCATTTCCTCGCTGGCCATCGCGGCTAAATGGCCGCCCCATTCATTAGCTTCTAACAGGATCTCATTGGAAATCACATCCAGTTTCTTCTGGACCTCACCTTGAATGTTGTCACTGCCGGCGGAGCCGAGCATGCCGGCGATGCCGCCTTTACCAATCGCAATGGAAATTCCTTTGCAGGCGCGCGCAACGACTTCGATAAGCAGACGCAAGTCCGACGGAATCAGATTCTTTTCGCGTTGTTTTTCGATGAGGAAACGTGAGAGGCTGATGGAACGCATGGCTTGAACCTTCCTAATAATGCGGGCGATTATACGCACGGGAAAATTCCGCCAAGTGCCTTGCCGGTTGTGTAGCTCCCGGACATTTAGCGCATATTTTTCCGCTGAATTGCATTGACAAAAAATGAATCCATGAATATCCTTCGTGCCCTCTCAGTTCCTCGATAGCTCAGTCGGTAGAGCGCCGGACTGTTAATCCGTAGGTCCCTGG
>CAZFSH010000210.1:0-5254 GCA_964521935.1 uncultured Propionivibrio sp. | reverse complement strand
TCGACCTGATTTTGCATCAGGGCGATCAGCGGCGAGACGATGATCGCTGTGCCATTGCGTAACAAGGCCGGGATTTGGTAGCACAGGGATTTGCCGCCGCCCGTGGGCATGAGCACCAGCGCGTCGCCACCGCTGACGACGTGCTCAATGATGGCGGCTTGCTCGCCGCGGAAGGCCGGGTAGCCGAAGACCCGGCGCAGTGTCGCCAGTGCGTCGGGTGCCGCGTTCATGTGCTTATTGCCGCGACTTAGGCGGGGAGTTTGTCGTTCAGGTGCGGGGCGATCACCTGCAGCATCTGGGCGAAGACCTTAGGATTGCCACCCAGAATGTTGCCCGTCTGCAGGTAGTTTTGCTCGCCGGTAAGGTCGCCCACCAGTCCGCCCGCTTCGGTGATCAGCAGGCTGCCGGCGGCCATGTCCCAGGGCGACAGCCCAAGTTCCCAGAAACCATCGAATCGGCCACAGGCTACCCAGGCTAAATCGAGCGCTGCAGCCCCGGGGCGGCGCATGCCGGCGGTTTTTTGCGCGAGATCTTTGAATATGGCGAGGTAAGTGTCGACGTGGTCAAACATGCGGTACGGAAAGCCGGTACCCAGTAGTGCTTCGTTCAGCTTGGCGCGCTTGGTGACACGAATGCGTTTTTCGTTAACGAATGCGCCAGCACCTTTGCTGGCAGTGAAGATTTCGTTGCGGTTGGTGTCGTAGATCACGCCATGCTGGACGACGCCTTTGTGTGCCAGCGCAATCGACACGGCGTATTGCGGCACGCCGTGAATGAAGTTGGTGGTGCCATCAAGCGGGTCGATGATCCACTGGTATTCCGCATCCGGGTTGGTGCCGGCGTTGCCGGATTCCTCGGCGAGTACGCCGTATTGCGGGTAGGCATCCAGAAGAATGTCGAGGATGGCGGCTTCGGCGGCCTTATCGACATCCGTCACGAAGTCGCTTTGTGACTTGACGCTGACGGTGAGTGAGCCCACATCGAGGCTGGCACGGTTGATGACTTTTCCAGCCGCACGCGCGGCTTTGACGGCGATATTCAGGATCGGATGCATGATTTTCCAAGGAGCGAGCGCCGAATCCGAGAGGAGGAGTCGTGCGCGAGGGCTAGAATTCTACGGGATGAGCCCTCTGAATGTCTCCTCTAATGAAAGCGCCGTCCCACAGCGGCTGACTTTTCCTGAATTGACTGCGCGCGTGCGCGTGGTCTTGTGCCATACCAGCCACCCCGGCAACATCGGTGCGGCCGCCCGCGCGATGAAAACCATGGGTTTTGTCAGCCTGGTGCTGGTGCGTCCGCGTTATTTTCCCGATGCCCAAGCCACCGCCATGGCCTCGGGGGCGGATGATGTGCTGGCGTCGGCGAGGGTGGTGAATTCGCTTTCCGAGGCTTTGGCGGGGACGAGCATGGCCGTGGCGCTAACCGCCCGCAAGCGCGAGCTGGCAGTATCGCCCTTGTGGGCGCGGCCGGCGGCGGCGGAGCTGGCCGCAGCGGTCACTACATTGGCTGCCGAGGTCGCACTGGTTTTTGGCAATGAAACCTCCGGCTTGTCGAACGAAGATTTATTGCTGTGCAATCGCTGGGCCATGATTCCGACGAATCCTGAGTTCAGCTCACTCAATGTCAGTGCTGCCGTGCAGTTGATGTGTTATGAACTGCGCCAGGCCTTGTGCGACCCCGGCGTGCCGCCCGCCGTGTCTGACGGCGGTGAGCCGGCGACGCATGACGACGTTGAGCGTCTGATGGAACACCTTGAGCGTGTAGCGGTGGATAGTGGATTTCTTGATCCCGCCAGCCCCAAGCGCTTGATGCCCCGGATGCGCCGCCTGTTGTCGCGCGCCGCGATTGAGCGCGAAGAAGTCAATATCTTGCGCGGCTTGTTGGCGGCAGTGCATAAGCCATTTAAGAATAATGGTTAAATAACAGACTAAACTACTCGGGAATTTGCGTTCCCACTCGTTTGCCCTTATTTCCCCGCATTTCCCTTCATTTTCCATCAGGCCGCCATGTTTAGCCGACTTCGAGAAGATATCGCCTGCGTTTTCGAGCGCGACCCTGCAGCCCGTTCAACGTGGGAGGTCATCACCTGTTACCCCGGCTTTCATGCCTTGACGCTGCATCGGCTCTCGCACGCCTGTTGGGGTCTGGGGCTGCGCTGGTTGGCGCGATTTCTCTCGCATTTGACGCGCTGGGCGACGGGCATCGAGATTCATCCGGGCGCAACCATTGGTCGGCGGGTGTTTATTGATCACGGCATGGGCGTGGTGATTGGTGAAACCGCCGTCATTGAAGACGATTGCACGCTGTATCACGGCGTTACGCTGGGCGGAACTTCGTGGAATAAAGGCAAGCGCCACCCGACCTTGATGCGCGGGGTGGTGATAGGTGCAGGCGCCAAGGTGCTGGGGCCGATTACGCTGCATCCGGGTTCCAAGGTTGGCTCAAACGCCGTGGTGGTGCGCGATGTGCCGCCGGGCGCGACGGCGGTGGGTATTCCGGCACGCATCATTGAGGCAGAGCGCGATGCGGCCCGCGAGGAACAAGCGGAAAAGCTGGGTTTTTCTGCTTATGCCGTGACGCGTGCCGATGATGACCCGGTGGCACGGGCCATTCACGGCTTGCTTGATCACGCGGTCGAAACTGACCGTCGCCTCCAGGCTGTGCTCAAGACCATGGAGCGCGCGGGGGTGTCGCTGGAAGACGATGTGGCAACGGCCGATAAGTTTGATCCCAATTACTTGTCGCGGATAGTTGACTAAAACACTAGGAATAGTCTAAAGTTGAGTAACGTACTCGGGTATTGAATCAATAGTCGATGCGGCACTCGATAAAGCGATTGGGGAAAACCATGAGACTGACAACCAAAGGCCGTTTTGCGGTCACTGCAATGATCGACTTGGCGCTGCGCGAGCAGTCCGGGCCCGTGACCTTGGCGGGCATCAGCGAGCGACAGAATATTTCGCTGTCTTACCTTGAGCAGTTGTTTGGCAAGCTGCGCCGTAATTCGCTGGTCACCAGCGTGCGCGGGCCGGGCGGTGGCTATTGTCTGGGCAAGGCACAGGCCGATATTTCGGTCGCTGACATCATCAATGCTGTCGATGAGACGATGGATGCAACGCAATGCGGCGGTAAAGGCAACTGTCATGGCGACGAGCAGATGTGCATGACTCACCAGTTATGGACCAGCCTCAACGTCAAGATGCTGGAATACCTCAGTGGCGTTAGCCTTGCTGAGCTGGTACGCCAGCAGCATGAGCGCGGGATAGCGGTGGTGCAAGATCATCGTCTAGCGCGCCGTGCGAACCCGGTGAAAGTGACAACGGTGTCCTTCGCCGCCTGATTTGAGGCCCCTGCTAACTGCCTACCAGCTTACCTGCTGCCATGTTCGCCCCCGTCTATCTCGATCACAACGCCAGCACGCCGCTTGATGAGCGTGTGCTCGAAGGCATGCTGCCTTTTCTGCGTGCGCAGTACGGCAATGCATCGAGTCGGCATGAATACGGCCGGGCGGCACGGCGGGCTATTGATGAGGCACGCCAGCGTGTGGCCTATGCTGTCGGCGCGCATCCGACCGAGGTGATTTTCACCAGCGGTGGCTCCGAGGCCAATAACCTGTTTATCAAAGGTGCGGCAACTAGCCGACGTCGTGCCGAGACGTTTCCGTTGGTCGCCATTTCGGCGGTCGAACATCCCTGTGTGCGTGAGCCAGCGCGGCAGTTGCAAAAGGCCGGTGGTCGCCTGCGGGAGATCGCCGTGGATAGCGCCTGCCGTGTCACAGCGGCTGACTTTTCCGTGGCGCTGGCGGAACAGCCGGCACTGGTGTCGGTGATGCTGGCCAATAACGAAACCGGCACGATTCAGGATATTGAAACCTTGGCCAACGAAACCAAGCCCACGGGCGCCTGGTTTCATAGCGATGCCGTACAGGCTTTCGGCAAAATCCCGGTCGACTTTCGCCGGTTGAATGCGGCCGGTGTGCACGCCTTGACCCTTTCGGCACACAAAATTGGCGGGCCGAAAGGCGCTGGTGCGTTAGTTGTGGACAAGCGCGTCGAGTTGGTGCCGCAAATTGCTGGAGGTGGCCATGAACGCGGTGTGCGTTCCGGCACTGAAAATGTTGCCGCCATTGTAGGCTTTGGCCTCGCAGCAGAATTCGCGGTGAGCCAGTTGGCGCCACGTGCGCGTTATGCTCGTGAGTTGCAGCACACATTGGAGTTGGCCTTGACTGCGCGCGGTGCCACCGTGTTTGGTAGCGACCCGGGGGCCGAGCGCCTAGCCAATACTTCCTATTTTGCGTTCTCAGGCGTGGATGGTGAAACCCTGGTGGGCAAGCTGGACCGCGCCGGCTTCGCCGTGGCTAGTGGTGCCGCCTGCTCAAGCGCTAATCCGGAAGCTTCGCGTGTCTTGCTGGCCATGGGCGTTGCGCCGACGTTAGCGCGCGGTGCGGTGCGCCTCAGCATGGGTGCCAGCAGTGGCATGAGCACGACGGCACAACAAATTAATGATTTCATTACTGCACTCGATAACTGCCTCGCCGAACTTCGCGGCATGCGCGCGATGAGTGCCTGATTATTGTATTTTTGGAGCGAAACTATGTCGGAAACGAAATACCCCATTTATCTCGACTACTCGGCAACTACGCCGGTTGATCCGCGCGTTGCCGCCAAGATGATTCCTTGGCTGACTGAGCATTTCGGTAACCCCGCATCGCGCTCGCACCCGTTTGGCTGGGAAGCCGAACACGCGGTAGAAGAGGCGCGCGAAGAAGTGGCTGCCCTGGTTGGCGCCGACGCGAAAGACATCATCTGGACCTCGGGTGCTACTGAGTCGAACAATCTGGCCATTAAAGGTGCGGCGCATTTCTATGCCGGCACCAAAGGCAAGCACATCATTACTGTGGCTACCGAGCATAAAGCTGTCCTCGATACCGTCAAGGAACTGGAGCGTCAGGGCTTCGAGGCGACCTATCTGGTGCCGGGCGAAAATGGTCTGATCACTGTTGATCAGTTCGCTGCGGCAATTCGTCCTGATACGGTGCTGGCATCAGTGATGGCAGTGAATAATGAAATTGGTGTGATTCAACCTATCGCCGAGCTTGGTGAGTTGTGCCGCGCCAAAGGCATTATTTTTCACGTCGATGCCGCCCAGGCAACGGGCAAGATGCCCATTAATCTGGCGGAACTTAAGGTGGATTTGATGTCCTTCTCGGCGCACAAGACTTACGGACCGAAAGGCGTAGGTGCCTTGTATGTAC
>CAZFSH010000209.1:0-5265 GCA_964521935.1 uncultured Propionivibrio sp. | reverse complement strand
GACAAGGTTATCGTCATCACCGGCGGCGCATCCGGGCTCGGCCTGGCCACGGCGCGCTACATGGTCACGGAGCGCGGTGCGCGGGTCGCCATTTTTGACCTCAACGAGGCCGCTGGCACCGCCGTCGTCGAGGAACTCGGGGCCGACAAGGCCCTCTTTGTGCGCACCGATGTCAGCAACGACGAATCGGTGCAGGCGGCGGTGGCGGCGACCATAGCCGCGTTCGGCGCCATCCATGTGTGCATCAACTGTGCCGCGCTGCCCGCGCCCTTGAAGGTGCTGGACAGGGAGGGCAAGGCGACGCCGCTGGCCAAATTCGCCCTTGCCACTGCGGTGAACCTCAATGGCGTCTTCAACGTCATGTCGAAGTGCGTCGAGCAGATGGCCAAGAATGAACCGGAGGCCGGCGAGGAGCGCGGCGTGGTCATCAACATCTCCTCCGGTGCGGCCTTCGAGGCGCAGATCGGGCAGGTTGCCTACGCGGCCACCAAGGCCGGGATCATCGGCATCAACAGCCCGGCGGCGCGCGAGCTCGGCGCCATCGGCGTGCGGGTCAATGCCATTGCGCCTGGCCTGTTCCGGACACCGATGATTGAGACCCTCGACGAAAAGGTACTGGCGACCGTGTTGACCCAGGTCGAGGCGCCGCGCCGCCTTGGCGAGATGCGCGAGTTCGCCCATTGCTGCGCCTTCGTGATCGAGAATGCCTATGTGAACGGCGAGACCATCCGCCTGGATGCCGCCAGCCGGCTGCGGGCGCGCTGACATGGGCAATACCATCCCCAGCGGCATCTCCTTCGAGCTGTCCGACGACGAACGCATGATGATCGACTCGGTGCGCGACTATTGCCAGACCGAGATCGCCGCCTTCGTCAAGGCGCACGGCGCGGAGAACTACATCCCCACCGAGAAGATGCGCGAACTGCTCAAGGGGCTGACCGAGTTCGGCTTCGTCGGCGGCCCCATCGCCCAGGAACACGGCGGCCTCGGCCTGTCCTGGAAGACCTTCGGCCTGCTGCTCGAGGAACTCTGCGCGGTGTCCCTGAGCATCGGCATTACCGCCTTCATCCAGACCATGGTCGCCACCCTGTGCGAGAAGCTGCTGGCGCCCGAACTGCGCGACAAGTACCTGCCGCAGATCCTCTCCTGCGATGCCATCGCCTGCATGGGCATCAGCGAGCCGGACGTGGGCTCCAACGTGGTGGAGATCAAGTGCAAGGCCAAGCCGGTGGAGGGCGGCTACGTCCTCTCCGGCGAGAAGACCTGGATCTCCAACGGCGACTACGCCGACATCTGCATCTGCGTGGCGCGCACTGGCGATGCCCCGACGGCGCTGGACCTGTTCCTGGTCGATCGGCGCGAGAGCCCCTTCGATTCGAAGAACATCCACAAAATGGCGCTGAATGCCACCTCCACCGCGCAGCTGTTCTTCGCCGACTGCAAGGTGCCGGAGCAGCATCGCCTGACCCAGAACGGTCAGGGTCTGCGCCAGGTGGGCAGCATTTTCGGCGTCAGCCGGCCGCTGGTCGGGGTGTTCTCCGTGGGGCTTGGCCGCGCCGCGCTGGAAGCGGCGGTGAGCTACGCACAGGAGCGCAAGCAGCACGGCAAGGCTATCGCCGGCCACCAACTGATCTCCGGCTACCTGGCCGAGATGGCCACCAAGATCGATGCCTCGCGCCTACTCATCCTGCGCGCCCTCGACCTGCTCGATCGCGGTGTGCGCTGCGAGTCCGAATCGGCCATGGCCAAGTGGTTCGCCACCGAGCTGGGCGTCGAGATCACCAGTCAGGCGCTGCAGATCCACGGCGGCAACGGCGTGACCTGCGAGTTCCCGGTGGAACGCCTGTTCCGCGAGGCGCGCGTGTGCCCCATCCCGGAAGGCACCACCGAAATCAACAAGCTGATCATCGGTCGCGGTCTGACCGGCATTTCGGCCTTTTAACCAGGAGCACTGAGCATGGGCATGAAAGTCAATTTCGCACGAATCTTCCGCCGCCTTGCCGAGCAGCATGGCGACGCGCCGGCGCTGATCAACTGCGAGCGCGAGCGCAGCTACAGTTTTCGCGAGCTCCACCTGCTGACCAACCGCATCGCCAACGTGCTGCGTGACGATCTCGGGCTGGGCAAGGGCGACCGCTACCTGCTGATTCTGGAGAACGACAACCTGGCCCTGCTGCACCTGTGGACCATCCTCAAGGGCGAGGCCTCGGCGGTGTTCACCAACGTGCGCGATCCGCTGGAAGAACACCTGCGCATGGCCGAGTTCATCACGCCGAAGGTGGTGCTGATCGAAGCCGGCATGGCCGCGCGATATGCACCGGCGCTGCTTGCCCTGGGCATCAAGGTGATGGTGCTGGATACGCCGGCCGAGCCGGTGCCTGGCACCTACGACTTCTGGGCGTTGGTCAACGCCGCCGCCGATACCGAGCCGGACGTTGAGCTGGACTGCCACACGCACCACCCGCTGTACCGCTTCACCGGCGGCACCACTGGCACGCCCAAGTGCGCGGCCTACAGCTACGACAACCTGGCCTTCATCATCGACAGCATGAATGCCATGGAGGACCATGTGTTTCACCGCGGCACGCGCATGCTGCACTTCGCGCCGCTGTCCCATGGCAGCTTTCTGGTGCTGTTGCCGACCTTCACGGCGGGCGGCTGCAACCTGACCCAGAACATCCCGGACATCGAGCTTTGGCGCAGCATGGTCGAGCGCCATCGGGTGACCAGTTCCTTCCTGGTGCCGACCCTGCTGTACCGCCTGGCCGCCCTGCAACAGCAGCGCCCGCGCGACTTGGGTTCGCTGGAGGCGGTGATCTACGGTGCCGCGCCCATGAGCCCGGACAAGATCGTGGAACTGCGCCAGGCCTTCGGTGACGTGTTCCTCCAGGCCTACTGTGCGACCGAGGCGCCGGGCGTGGTGTGCGCACTGCCCAAGCGCCTGCACCGCAGCGACAGCGAAGCCGACCGCGCGCGCCTGGCCTCGACCGGCCTGCCGACCGCGGGCGTCGAGGTGATGATCGTCGATGATGAGGGCCGGGAGGTGCCGGTGGGCGAGCCGGGTGAGATCTGGATTCGCCACCGCGGCGTGATTTCCGGTTACTACGGCAACCCCGAGCAGACCGCCAAGGAGTTCGTCAATGGCTGGTGGAAGTCCGGTGACATCGGTCGCATCGACGAGATAGGCCTGCTGTACCTGATCGACCGCAAGAAGGACATGATCATCAGCGGCGGTTTCAATGTGTACGCCTCCGAGGTCGAGGCCGCGCTCAATTCCCATCCGGCGGTACTGATGTCCGCGGTGATCGGCATCCCCAGCCAGGAGTGGGGTGAGGCGGTGCACGCCGAGGTGATGCTGCGCGACGGTGCCGCGGTCGACGAGACGGCGCTGATTGCCCACGTCAAGGCGGCCATCGGCGCGATCAAGTCGCCCAAGAGCGTCGCCTTCGTCGCCGAGTTGCCTTTGTCGGCCGTGGGCAAGGTGCTGCGCCGCAAGGTCCAGGACAAGTACTGGCAGGGCAGAGAACGGCGCATCGGTTGATGCGTTTCGGCTTGCCATCGTGCCCCTTGCACTGATCCTCTAACTGCCTCCCCCCTTGTCCCTAGCCGCCCCCCAGAGCAGCGCGCCGCCTGCGCTTGACGAGCCCTATCCGGTCAAGCGCCTGTACGCATGGATCGTCTTCGCCATGGCTTTTGGCCTGATGGTGTCGGACTACCTGTCGCGCCAGGTGATCAACGTGCTGTTCCCGTTCCTCAAGGCCGACTGGCACCTGAGTGATACTGAACTGGGCTCGCTGGCGAGTGTCGTGGCGCTCGTAGTCGGCATCATGAGTGTGCCAATTTCGTTCATCGCCGACCGGATTGGTCTGGTCAAGAGCGTTACGCTGATGGCCTTGATCTGGGCGTTGGCGACCATTGCCTGTGGCTTCTCGGCCAATTTCACCATGCTGCTGATCGCGCGTGCGTTCGTCGGGCTGGGCGAGGCAGGGTACGGTAGCGCGGGTTCCGCCATACTGGCCAAAGTCTTTCCTGCCCGGCTGCACGCGACGGTGATGGGAGCGTTTCTTGCCGCGGGAATGATCGGGGCGGTGCTTGGTGTTGTCCTCGGCGGATTGCTTGCCAAATATCTGGGCTGGAAGATGTCCTTTATTGTTATCGGTCTGTTCGGCTTGGCGCTGGCAATTTGCTTCCCGTTTGTGGTGAAAGAGCCGCCGCGGACTGCACCGGCGGGTGCACCTCGTCCGAGTTTGCGAGTGGTGTTTCGCTTGCTTTTCGCCAAACGCACCACGATCTTCACCTGTCTTGGCGTGGGCTTGGGCATGTTCCTTCAGGGCGCTTATCTGGCGTGGATGCCAAGCTTCCTAAACCGCTATCACGGTCTGGAGCCATCCAAGGCCGCCCTATCTACCGGGCTATTGGTGGTGTGCACCAGCATCGGCATGATCGGTGGTGGCATTCTGGTCGATCGCCTGAGCCGAAAAAATAGACTGAACCGCTTGCGTCTGTCGGCGATCTATTGTCTGGGGTCGGCACTGGTGTTGTTCTTGGCCTTCAGTTTGCCCGCAGGCAGTCTGCAATTCTTTCTGATTGGCAGCGGCCTGATGCTCAGCGCAGGCTTCAGCGGCCCCTCGTCGGCGGTGGTGGCTGATTTGACGCCATCGAGCATACACGCCACTAGCTTTGCCGTGGTGGCGATGTGCTATACGCTCCTAGGCATGGCGCCGGGGCCGGTGGTGACGGGTTGGCTGGGCGATCAGATCGGTTTGCAAAGCGCGATGATGACGGTGCCGATCATCAGCGTCATCGCCTCGGGTTTTTATTTTCTGGCACTGAAAAACTACGCAGCGGATCGTGCCTCGTTCCATGGGGAGTAAGGCAAGGATTTTGTCTGCTGCTTGCCAGTGCATGTCGGCTACTGATTTCTCTATGACATAAATCAGAATGGCGTTGCCCAGATTTTGGCAGTTGTCGAATGACTCCAAGGTCTTGACCTGCCAGATAGATTACTCGAACACAAATTTTGTGACACCCAAAAGTGGAGGCCTGATGAAACCCCGGAATGCAGACACTCAACTTCAAATTGAAATACTTCTAACCTTCGGTAATTGCCCCAAGGGGTATAGGGAATTTGTAACAGTCAGTCTGTGAGTGTTCACGCCGCATCAACTTGCTGAAGGGATGCAACTCTTTTCTTGATCATCACGAACTCTCGCACAACTCTCAAAGCGGGGATTTGTTGGGATAGCCGTGGGGACGCCAGAATTC
>CAZFSH010000208.1:0-5290 GCA_964521935.1 uncultured Propionivibrio sp. | reverse complement strand
TCAATGCAGGCATGCGCATTCGCAACGAAGTGATTCTTTTCGGGGATCGAATCGTACTGCAAAAGCGCGATCAGGATGCGGCTGATGAACTTGCGCGTGCCAATGAAACGGCTCCCTTGGTCGCGGAGACCTTTACACTCAGCTATATCAAACCTTCCGAGATAGTCGCGCTGATCAAGGCCAATATTGCTTCACCGACCACGACAAATGGCGCAGCGCCCTCAGGTAACACGGGTGCCGCGGCAGGTGCGGGAACGGCTGCAGGATCCACGGGTGCAAGCTCAGGCAGTGGAATGCTATCAGCACGTGGCGTAATTTCCCCCCACGATTTGAGTAAAAAACTTTTTGTTCGCGACACGGTGGCGGTGATTGAGTCGATTCGGGAAATGATTCGCAGTGTCGATACAGCGCAAAAGCAGGTCATGATTGAAGCCCGTATTGTTAGCGCAACGACGGGCACCACGAGTTCGCTGGGTGTACGGCTCAATTTGTATAACTCGGGTACCGCCACTTTGGGTGGACAGGTCCGGGTTGGCACTGGCAGTGCGGTGGTGCCGACGTATGGCAACACGAGTTCCTTTGGTGATGCCATGGTGCCTTCATTGGTCACTTACTCTAACCGGATGAGTTCAGGTGTAAGCTTGGCCAATACGCCTAATGCCGGCTTGATGATTTTCAATAACTCAGCGACGCGTTTGTTGGCCATGGAGATTGAAGCCAATGAAAAAGACAACATGGCGAAAGCGCTTTCCGCACCGCGCGTTGTAACCGAGAGTGGCAAGGCCGCAACCATCAGTACTACCACTACACAAACTTACCTTGCGGGGGTAAATAACGGCACCGCGACTTACGCGCAGTGCGTGGGGCCTATTTCGCTCAAAGTAACACCTGTTATTACCGAGGGTAATCAGGTGCAAATGACCTTGAATATCCAACGTGGCAATGCGCGCATCGTGACCTTGGGTGCCGCGCAGGGCTGCGAGAGTACGGTGGATGCGATTGATACCAATCTGACGATGGATGACGGCGGTACCATCGTCATCGGCGGCGTGACGATTGAAGATGAATCAAAGTCTGTTGACCGCTTGCCGTTCTTTGGTGATCTGCCTTACGTTGGCTTTTTGTTCAAAAGCACGGGCAAGCAAGTGGCGCGTAAAGAGCTGCTGATTTTCTTGACGCCGCGTATTGTCAATCGCACGGCCAGCTAACTTGATCCGGGGCGAATAGACTGGGGCACCTTGATGCCCGTCGATGATGGGCTACTAGCCATGGAAGATGTTCCTAATATTTATTTCGTCGGGTTGATGGGCGCAGGCAAGACAACGGTTGCCCGGCAATTGTCCAAGCGGCTAAAGCGCCGTTTTCTTGATACCGACCATGAAATCGAAAGTCGTACCGGGGTCAAGGTGCCGGTGATTTTTGAGATTGAAGGCGAGGCTGGATTTCGTGAGCGGGAAACCCGTTTACTTGAAGAGCTTGCTGAGCAGCGTAATTTGCTTGTTGCAACCGGCGGTGGCATCGTGCTGCGTGAAGAGAATCGTCGCTTGATGAGCAGTTCCGGGACGGTGATTTATCTCGATGCAGACCCGCAATTGCTTTATGAGCGTACGCGTCGTGACGTGAATCGTCCCTTGCTGCAAGTGCAAGATCCGCTGGCTAGGTTGCGCGAGCTTTTCGCCCAGCGTGATCCGCTCTATCGGCAAGTCGCCAATATGGTGGTGCAGACTCGCCAAGGCAGTGTCAGCCACTTAGTGCGCCAGATTGAAGAGGAGCTAGCCCGATGCGCAGCCTGAATGTAGGGCTAGCCGAGCGCAGCTACCCCATCCATATTGGTGACGGCGTGGCGACGGATGAAGCGCTGCTCGCGGCAGCAATACGCGGCCCGAAGGCCTTTATCGTAACCAACACTACGGTCGGCCCGCTGTATTTGGACCGCTTGATGGCCACTTTGCCAAAAGTCAGCTGCTGTGGCACGGCGCTTGTGCTGCCTGATGGTGAAGCCTACAAGAATATCGACTCGCTCAACCGCATTTACGACGCTATGCTGGCGGAGCGTTGTGATCGTTCGACGACGGTCGTAGCGCTCGGTGGCGGCGTGATCGGTGATTTGGCTGGGTTCGCGGCGGCCACTTATCAGCGTGGCGTACCGTTTTTACAGGTGCCGACGACTCTACTGTCACAAGTAGACTCCTCCGTTGGCGGTAAAACCGGCATTAATCACACCCGTGGCAAAAACATGATTGGCGCTTTTTGGCAGCCCAAGGCGGTTCTTGCCGATACCTCGGTACTCAGCACTTTGCCTGATCGCGAGTTCTCCGCTGGTTTGGCGGAAATCATCAAGTATGGCTTGATTCGTGACCTGCCGTTTTTGTGCTGGCTGGAACAGAACATCGCCGTACTGATGCAGCGCGATAGCGCCGCGCTGGCTTATGCCATCGAGCGCTCCTGCCAAAATAAGGCCGAAGTTGTCGCCGCGGACGAGTTTGAGACGGCCAAAGAAGGCGGGCGCGCCTTGTTGAATCTTGGTCATACGTTTGGTCATGCCATTGAAACGGCTGCCGGTTATGGCGTATGGTTACATGGCGAAGCCGTCGCGGCGGGCACGATGATCGCGGCACGTTTGTCAGAGCGCTTGGGCTGGCTTGCAACGAGCGATGTTCAGCGAGTCCGTAGTCTGCTCGAAGCGGCTAAATTGCCGGTAAGGGCATTCGATATGCCGATCAACCAATATCTTGAGCTGATGCGGCACGATAAAAAAGTTTTGGCTGGAAAGCTGCGCCTGGTGTTGCTACGCAAGCTAGGCGAAGCGATTACCTACGCTGATGCCCCAGAGAGCGAAATTCGCGCCGCCATAAAGGACTGCTGTGCCTTATGAACTTGCTCGCTATGCGGTAAGTGATGGCGTGTCACGTGGGCGTCAGCACACTGAACCCCCGCCCAAAGCACGCGGCGAATTTCAGCGTGATCGAGATCGCATCGTCCATTCCACAGCGTTTCGCCGGCTTGAATATAAAACGCAGGTATTCGTCAATCATGAAGGCGATCTGTTTCGTACGCGTTTGACCCACAGTATTGAAGTTGCTCAAATTGCACGCGCCATAGCACGTGCTTTGCATTTGAATGATGATTTGACTGAGGCGGTAGCGCTGGCTCATGACCTTGGGCACACGCCGTTCGGTCATGCTGGGCAAGATGCCTTGAACGAGTGCATGCGCGAGCATGGCGGTTTTGAACACAATCTGCAAAGCCTGCGTATTGTTGATCGCCTAGAGGAACGCTACGCCGCCTTTGACGGCCTAAATTTGATGTTTGAGACCCGTGAGGGCATTCTCAAACACTGTTCGCCGGCACGCGCCAGAGAGCTGGATGAACTTGGGCGTCGTTTTATCGACAATACCCGACCTTCGCTGGAAGCGCAGATTTGTAATCTGGCCGATGAAATCGCCTATAACAATCATGATGTTGATGATGGCTTGCGTTCATGCTTGCTGCAGCTGGATCAGCTGGAGGCCGTGCCATTGTTTGCGCGTCACTCGGCAACGGTACACGCGGAATACCCGGGCATCTCACCGCGCCGTCATATTCATGAAACCATACGGCGCATGATTGATGCGCAAGTGACCGATTTGCTTGTCGAGTCACAACGCCGAATTCATCTGCAGCAACCAACAAGCCTGGCCGATATTCATCAGGCGCCGGTGCTGATCGGTTTTTCAGAGGCAATGCACACCGAAAACCGTGCCATGAAGGCTTTTTTGCGCGAAAACCTCTATCGACACCACGAGGTTTTGCGCATGACCAACAAGGCGCAGCGGGTCATCGGCGACTTATTTCGTGCCTTTGTGGCCGAAATCAGGTTGCTGCCACCTCAATACCGGGCGATGGCGAATGACATCCCCACAGAGCGCGTGGTGGCTGACTACATCGCCGGAATGACCGACCGTTATGCGATGAAAGAGCATCGCCGGATGTTTGCCGTAGGGGAAATCTAGCCCGACCTGGCGACCCTAGCCGAGGAAAATCCGCGCATTTGTTGCGTCGCGGAATATTGAAGTTCGCGAGTAATCCCGGTATATTTGAGCCGAAAACCCACCCAGAGGTTCCGTAAGCCGGGGAGCGCCGTGTATTCATGTGCGCCCCGGCTTTTTTGACGACTGTTTTTCTGAAGGAATTTGCGATGTCTTCCTCCTCGGGCCCCCAGATTCAGGGTCTCTACGATCCCGCCCACGAGCACGACGCCTGTGGCGTTGGTTTTGTCGCCCACATCAAGAACAAAAAAAGTCATTCGCTTATCGAGCAGGGCTTGTTGATCCTAAAAAATCTGGAGCACCGCGGTGCCACCGGTTATGACCCCTTGCTGGGTGACGGGGCCGGCATTCTGATTCAGAAGCCGGATCAGTTTTTTCGCGAGGAAATGGCCAAACAAAACGTGACGCTGCCGGCGGAAGGTGACTACGGTGTCGGTATGCTCTTCCTGCCGCAAGATCCGGCAAGTCGCAAAGCCTGTGAAGACGCCATCAATAACGCCATCGCTGCCGAAGGCCAGGTATTGCTGGGCTGGCGTGATGTTCCCTGCGACAACCGGGGCTTGGCGCAAGCGGCCAAAGATATTGAGCCGGTGATCCGGCAAGTCTTTATCGGACGCGGTGCAAGCACGGCCGACAGCGATGCGCTGGAGCGCAAGCTGTACATCATTCGTAAAGAGTCCGGACACGCCATTCAGGCGCTGAAGTTGCCCGACGGCAAGATGTTCTATGTGCCCTCGATGTCGGTACGTACCGTGGTGTACAAGGGCATGTTGTTGGCCAATCAGGTTGGCGAATATTTTGACGACCTGCGTGACAAGCGCATGGTGACGGCCTTAGCGCTTGTGCATCAGCGTTTCTCGACCAACACGTTCCCGACCTGGGATTTGGCGCACCCGTTCCGTATGGTTGCCCATAACGGTGAGATCAATACCGTCCGTGGCAACGTTAACTGGATTCGTGCGCGCCAAGCCAACATTTCTTCCGTGACCTTGGGTGAAGATCTGAACAAGATCTGGCCCTTGATCTACGACGGTCAGTCGGATACCGCCTCGTTTGATAATGCCTTGGAACTGCTCGTGATGGGCGGTTTTTCGCTGACGCACGCGATGATGATGCTGATTCCGGAAGCGTGGGCGGGTAATCCAAACATGGACCCGGATCGTCGCGCGTTCTATGAGTTCCACGCACCCATCATGGAGCCGTGGGACGGCCCCGCCGCAGTGGCCTTTACCGATGGCCGCCAGATAGGTGCCACGCTGGAT
>CAZFSH010000207.1:0-5355 GCA_964521935.1 uncultured Propionivibrio sp. | reverse complement strand
CGATGGCAATGAGCAGCACAAGAATCAGCTTGGCCTTGACGGTCATCGTGTTCATAAAAAACTCCAGAGATGGGCGATAGCAAGAGTGCGGCTTAATGTGCAGCTTAATCGAATTAAGCCGGTGCGCTTTTGTCAATTTCGGTCAATAAGCGCCGCAAGGCTCTATGACGCTAGGGTTGCCAGTCGCTGACACCGTAACGCCCGAGAACCTGCTTGATTTCGCCATTGTCGCGCAAGGCTTTCAAGCCCCGATTGATTTGTTCAATCAGCATGGCGGATTCTGGCAGGGCGCGGGTAACGCCGAAATGCAGTGTGCCCACATAGTGGTTCAGACATCCGGCCAGACGGAGCTTTTTGTCCAGGCCTGATTTCTTGATCCGGTAGCGCGCAACGTTCTCGTTTTCGATAATGGCATCTGCGCGGCCAGCCATGAGCTTTTGCAGGCTGGAATTGAGCGCGTCCTTGCCATAGGAAATTTCCAGACGCGGATCTTTGGCAGTGCGATAGCCGTCGATCAGCGTATCGACCGGGCCACTGTTGTCGTAGGAGTAATCCTGAATCACGCTCAGTCGCAGGCCGGCTAGATCTTTAACCGTCGTGTAGCGCCAGGGATTGTCAGTGCGTACAAAAAAGCAGCTGCGATCAACGCCGACGATATCGCTGGTACGAAGGTTACGCCCGGTATCGGCCGCGGTGGCGACAAGGATATGCGCCTCGCCAGACTCAACCTGGCTGACCGCGCGTGCCCAGGGTTCCAGGCGGTAATTCACCGTCCATTGTGGTTTCAGCACTTTTTCCAGCAGCTCAACCATATAGCCACGCTGGGCGGCATCCGGTGTGCAGTTGTAGGGACAGAAGCTATCGCCCAAGGCTACAAGGGTTGGCGCCGCGAAGCTGCTGGCTGGCAAGAGATGGCCGGTCAGCAAGAGCGTCAGGATGAGCCAATAATGACGGAAGTTGATGTGCATGGCGCGTCATTATTCCACGTCCGGAAGCAGCTTTTTGCTCGCCAGAAAGCGATAAATAATTTCCAGTCTGTCCAGGCTGTCGTCGACTTCGAGCAAGGTCTGTTTGGCGCTCAGCGGAATGGGCAGCACTTCGGCAAAGCGCAGGCTGACCCAGGTGGCATCGTGGAATTTGTGCGGTTTGGCCGGGGCATTTGCGGCGTGTTCAGGCTGGTCCAGTTCCTCGATGATGGCGCGCAGCAAGGGCACCAGACGCTGGTATTTCTCGGGCACCGGGCTGGCGTCATCGTCCTCCAGCAGCACCACTTCGCCCATGAGTAAACCCGATGGCTCGGGCCAGTGGCGCACTATGCGCAGACGCTGGGTGCCAAGCGCCGTGATGTGGAGTATGCCCAGCTGCGGCATGTCCCAATCGACGATGCGGGCCAGTGAGCCGGTGACGTGCGGTTTGCTGGCGGCCTTGTTTTTTCCCGCGACTTCTTCCCCGGCCGCGATCAGGCACAGGCCGAAGGGCGTGTCATCGCGCAGACAGGCTTTGGCCATGTCCATATAGCGCTGTTCAAAAATGCGCAGGGGCAGGCGGCCGCCGGGAAAGAGTATGGCGTTCAGCGGGAACAGCGGAATAATCATGCGCCGGGCTCTGGCTTGATAACGGGAGCATGCGCGGCGTCATCGGCATCGCCCCAGCGCGCCATCAGTTGGTGCGCGACGCCCAGTTGGTCGAGGATGCGCGCGACAACAAAATCAATCACGCCATTGAGGTCAGTCGGGTGATGATAGAAGGCCGGATTGGGCGGCAGAATGACCGCGCCGGCTTTGGCCAAACGCAGCATGTTTTCCAGGTGGATCACCGAAAAGGGTGTTTCGCGCGGCACGATGATGAGCTTGCGCCCTTCCTTGAGCACCACGTCGGCGGCGCGACAGATCAGATCATCGGCCATGCCCGCCGCCACCTTGGCCAGCGTGCCCATGGTGCAGGGACAGATCACATAAGCATCGGGCGGGTTCGAGCCCGAGGCGAGCGGCGCAAACCATTCCTGCAAGCCATAGACACTGAGTTGGCCGGGCGCGGCGGCAAAGCGTGCGGAGAGTTCGCGCTGCGCGTCAGCCGCGCGCGAGGGTAGGGTGAAATTCATCTCCTGACGCGCCACCACTTGCGCAGCTTGCGAATAGAGCAGCTGCACCTGCACGCCGGCCTGGATCAGGCAGTCGAGCAAACGCATGCCATAGGGCAGGCCAGAGGCGCCGGTGAAGGCGACGGCGATGGTTTTTTTCATGGGACGAGCTTTCCAAAAGTCAGTCGCTGTAGGACGGCGCTTGCTGTGTCATTGACCGAGTTGCGCAGCAACCAGGCGACCGCCAGACCATTGATCGTACCGAAAATCAGCGCGGCGAGGGCGAATAGGGGTGCCAGATACAGTATGCCGTCGGTGGGAATCAGCCAGAACCGCGCCAGCAGTAGTTGCCCGCCGATGTGCGCAAAGGCTGCCAATACGCTATGGCTAACGGGGCCAAAGTAGCGCGCGGGCAACTGCACCGAGAGCCCCAGTAGCGCGAGGCTACAGAGCGCGCCGCTCAGGCTCAAGAAAAAGCCCGGGGTGAGAAAACTGCCCAAGACCAGACTGCTGGCCACTACCCGCAGCAGCGCTACCCAGGCGGCATCGCGCCAGCCGTGGCGCACGAGCACGATCAGGATGACGCTGTTGGCCAAGCCGGGTTTGATACCGGGAATCGGGCTGGGCAGCGCGGCTTCGGCAATAGAAAGCAACACGGCGGCCGCTGCATAGCTGGCAATGCGCCGGTCGTCAGCGGTGATGCGTAATTCAATAGCCGATGGAGTCATGACGGTTGTTACGACTGCTCGGCGCCAACACTTGTAGCGATATGTGGTTGGGCAGGCACAGCGCCGTGGCGTTGGGACGATCGAGCCAGCCTTGTCGTACGCATAACTGGTGCGGGCCGGGATCAGCGCGCACGCGTGCGCGGCCCGGTTCGATGTCAATGAGGGTGGTGCCCAAGGGGCCGGTGACAGCAAACTGGCGATTTACGGCGAGCATGATTTCGGCGACCACCACCCCATCGCGGCGTATCACCGCGCGATCAACCGGCGCCTGCGTAGCGCCGAGGTTGAGGCTGAGGGCAAACAGCCCCAGCGTGATGCTGAGGCCGGCAAACAGAATCAGCCAGTCGCCCGGACGGAGTAGCGACAGCCAGTCGCGCACACTGGATCGCACGGTGAGGTCTAGGGAATGTTCTGAGGGTAAGTCCGCCAATGGAGGACTCAGCGTGGCCGCGCTGGCACTCATTGATCCGCGAGTGTGCGATGGCGCACCAGCACTTGCGCGCGATCCGCAAAGCGTTTGGCCAGCTGTTCTGCCAGATACACGGAACGATGCTGACCGCCGGTGCAGCCAATCGCGACCGTGAGGTAGGAACGGTTGTCGCGAATGTAGGCGGGTAGCCAGTCACCGACGAAGCGCGCGATGTCGTCTTCCATGCGTTGGACATCGTGCTGTGTTTGCAGAAAATTGATGACATCGGCATCGCGCCCGGTCAATGGGCGCAAGGCCGGGTCGTAATGCGGGTTGGGCAGGCAGCGCACGTCAAAGACCAGATCCGCGTCCAGTGGCAGTCCATGCTTGAAGCCGAAGGACTCAAACAGCAGCGTCAGGCCGGCGGATTCTTCGAGTGCGATGAAATCGCGTACGCACTGGCGTAGTGCATTGGGGCGCAGATTGCTCGTGTCGATGTGGTGGCCGAGCGAGGCCAGCGACTCCAGCGCTTCGCGTTCCAGCGCGATGGCTTCCGCCAGCGTGGTGTGGTCGTTGGCCATCGGGTGGCGACGGCGGGTTTCGGAAAAGCGCTGGATCAGCTTGTCATTGTGTGCGTCGAGAAAAATGAAACGCAGCGTGACGCCTTCCGACTCCAGCAACCGCAGCTGTGGCGGCAGGGCGGCAATCGAGGTGCCGCCGCGCATATCGACAGCGACTGCCACGCGCTGATGGTCTTCATAGCGCAGATGATTGACCAAGTCTCCGAGCAAGGGCGCTGGCAGGTTGTCGACGCAGTAGAAGCCGACATCTTCGAGGACGTTCAGCGCGATGGACTTGCCCGAGCCGGAGAGTCCGCTAAGCAGAATGAGTTGCATGGGTCTGGCTTTGCTAATGACGACTAATCGGTATTTAGATGTCAGTGAATCGGCAGCACTGAGTGGTATGCTCGCTAATAATAGCTACCTAGGAGTATGTACGATGAATTTTTATTCACGCTTGATGTTGAAACGCAAGATACAGCTTGCGTTCATGCTTGTGTCAGTGATTACCATCGGTTTATTCACGGCGGTCAATATTCGCGACGCGCACCATGCGGCGATAGCGGAAATTGACGCACGACTGGACGCCGCGGCACGCGCTTATGTGTATGTCGTCGGAACCGACTTTCACGACACGCTCAAGCCGGCCGACGCGGTGCCCTTTGACGAATCGCGGGCGCTGAGCAATCGCATCACCGAGTACTCCAAGGCGCAACGCTTGCCCTTCGTTTACAGCTTCGTGCAGCATGAGGGCAAGATCGTGTTTTCGCAATCGTCGATCACCGAGGAAGAAGCGGCGGATAATAAAACCAGCTATTACCTGACTGACTACGACAATCAGGCGGCGATGGCCAAGCTGGCCGAAGTCTTCGCCAAAAAAGTGCC
Source organism: uncultured Propionivibrio sp. (assembly GCA_964521935.1). Classification (GTDB taxonomy): domain Bacteria; phylum Pseudomonadota; class Gammaproteobacteria; order Burkholderiales; family Rhodocyclaceae; genus JADJEF01. Next base: position 693 of record CAZFSH010000207.1, on the reverse strand, counting down.
GGATACGCTGGAGTATTCGGACAAATTCGGCTCCTTCCGCACGCTCTACGTGCCGCTCACCAGCCCCAAAGGCAAGTTGTTTGTCGTGGCCGCGGATGAGAATCTCGCTGCCGTGAGCGAGGCTAAGTTGAAGGCTATGCGCAATGTCACGCTGATCGGGGTGACAGTACTGGCTTTGGCGCTATTGATTTCGATATGGCTGGGCAATCTGATCGCGCGGCCATTACAGCAACTCAGCGAGCTCATGCTCAAGCTGACCACCGGTCATGGTGACCTGACGGTACGCTTGCCCGTGGTGGCGCAAGATGAAACCGGCCAGATCGCGCAACACTTCAACACCTTCATGGGCCAGCTGCGCGAGATGTTTCTGGCCGTGCGCGAGGACAGCGTGCGCTTGGCCAATGGCATGGATTTGATCGGCCAGATGACCACGCGTCTGGCGCGCGACGCCAATGAGCAAAGTGACCTAGCTTCATCGACGGCTGCTGCGATTGAAGAGATTACCGTGAGCAGTAACCACATTGCGGCCAGCACGCAAGACGCCGATGCGGCGGTGCGCAAAACCGGTGATGACTCGAACAGTTCCGCCGTTGCCGTGTCGGGCGTGGCGAACGAGATCAATCGCGTGGCTGGCGCTGTGGATCAGCTCGCTGGCGTGATGGGCGAACTGGACAATCGCTCGCAGCAGATCAG
>CAZFSH010000206.1:3082-5363 GCA_964521935.1 uncultured Propionivibrio sp. | reverse complement strand
CCTTCGAAGGCAGAGCCGTCAGATTTACAGTCTGATCCCTTTGACCGCTCGGGAATCCCTCCAGCGAAACCGTGGATTATCGTGACTTTTGTTCCACTCGTCAATATCTCGTTGACTTTTTACATCGAGCCGTCGCCCCTCACCCACAAGCGCCGTCGCCAGCCTACCATCACAAAAATAAACAAATAAACAACAACATACAGCAATAGCTAACGCACCATCAATAATCATCGCTCACCGCAAGCGATTTGCCCGGTGTGTGTTTTTTTTGCTACCAGCCGGTTTTTCTTAGTTTCGATGCCCAATAACGCCCTCTCAAGTCGCCTTTCGCGCTCCCCTCGGCTAAGTGCGCTGCTATCCCAGCTCCTCGGCGCCCTGCTCGCCGCGCTTTTTGCATTTTTGATCCCGGAAATGCGACTAACACCGTGGATGCTTGTTGGCATTCAGGGGGCGGGCGCGGCAATCGCTAGTTACCATTTGGGTGCGCCATCGTGGTGGCAATTGATTCACCTCGTATTTGCACCGTTGGTCCTTATTGGCAGCGGCTTGAGCATCAGCCCATGGTTTTGGTTTGGCGGATTTGTTTGCCTTTACCTGGTTTTTGGCCGGACCGACCGCACGCAGGTACCCCTGTTTTTAACCAACCGCACCACAGGTAATGCGCTACTCAACCTGCTCCCGCCCGAACCTTGCTTTGTGCTGGATGTTGGTTGTGGCGACGGCCGCCTAGTCCGGCAACTTGCTCGCGCCAGACCCGATAGTGAGTTTGTTGGTATTGAGCACGCCTGGCTTACCTGGTTATGGGCGCGCCTACTGTCCGGCCATCTAAGCAACGTCCACATTCGGCAAGGGGATTTTTGGGAGCAGCCGCTCACGCCCTTCGACCTGGTTTACGCCTTCTTGTCACCCACTCCCATGACCAAGCTTTGGGAGAAGGCCAGGAACGAGATGCGTCCCGATACACGTTTAATCAGCAACAGCTTCGCCATTAGCCATATTGAACCGGAAACACTTATCGAGGTCACCGATAAGCGCGCAACGCAACTTTACTGTTACCGCATCAGTGACCCCGATCAGTAGTTGCGCTTTCGCCAGAGCTGACGCAAGCGCTTACGCGCCCCATCATGATGCGGATGCATAGTAAGCACCTGATAAAAAATAAATTTCGCTGCATCACGCTCGCCGCGTCCAAGAAAAATTTCACCAACGGTGCATAACGCTGCAAAGTGGCGCGGTTCGAGCAGTAAGGATTGCTGGTAGTCACGCAGGCTTTCGTCGTCTTGCCCCAACAGATAATGCAGCGTACCCAATTTGTGCCACGCCTCGGCGTAATCAGGCAAGGCCCGCACCAAATGCAGCAGGCGCGTTTCAGCAATATCAAACAGTCGCCGGGAAATCTCGTCAGTGGCTTTATCCAGTACCGCCGCGGCCTGAGCGTTCGGGTGCGCCATCCAGTGCGACCAGATCGCATCCTCCGCGCACATGGCCTCACGCGCAACGGGCGCATAACGCAAGCACCTAAACAAAGCCTGCAAGCTTAGTGAATGCGCAACCTGATCGCGCCGCTCAATCAGCGACGCCACCAATCTAAGCATCTCTGCAACCGGGGTGGCCGTTCGACTATCCATGACATCCTCCCAACGAGCAGTACATCATTGCTTAACGACATGACGCGACTGAGCTCAAGGAATTTTCGTTATATTTTGATTCATCTTGTTGATAGCACAAGCTGACAGCTTCGGGCAAAATCCCGCCCCATGCTTGAAGTTCGCCAGCTTTCTTGCGCTCGTGGTGAGCGCATACTTTTTTCTGAGGTCAGTTTTTCGCTTGATTCCGGCGAGTGGCTGCACGTGCAGGGAAGTAATGGCGCGGGCAAAACCAGCCTGCTTCGGCAAATTGTCGGACTGGCTGCCAAAGAGGCCGGGGAAATCCTCTGGCAGGGTGACGCAACACCTTCAGCTGCCTACCATCGCGATCTGCTTTATCTGGGCCATCACGCGGCGGTCAAAGAAGATCTCTCGCCGCGGGAAAACTTGCTGCTGGCCAGCTCGCTCGATGGACTTGCCGCCGATGAGCAACAGGTATTACGCGCGCTCCAGCGCCTGGGGCTTCGTGGACGTGAAAATCTGCCAGTGCGCGTGCTGTCTGCCGGACAAAAGCGACGGGTACTCCTAGCGCGTCTGCTCACTCGCCCCGCACGCTTATGGGTGCTGGACGAAGCCTTTAACGCCCTCGACGTCGCAGCGGTAGGTCTGCTCGGCGACCTGATTGGCGAGCACCT
>CAZFSH010000206.1:0-2982 GCA_964521935.1 uncultured Propionivibrio sp. | reverse complement strand
ACGCCCTCGACGTCGCAGCGGTAGGTCTGCTCGGCGACCTGATTGGCGAGCACCTGGCGCAAGGCGGCATCGCCGTACTGACCAGCCATCAAGTGCTGCCGGTTCCCGGCGGGCGGAGTCTGACACTATGAACGACACGCTCAGATCACTCTATGTCCCACTCTGGGCCGCTACGCGCCGTGACCTCTTGCTGGCACTACGCCGCAAGAGCGAGGTGCTGACCGCGCTGTTTTTCTTCATTATTGTTGTTAGTCTGTTCCCCTTGGGCATTGGGCCAGAACCCGCCCTGCTCAAGAAAATAGCGCCTGGCATTCTCTGGGTTGCGGCTCTATTAGCCACATTACTCGGATTACCCCGACTGTTCGCCGGCGATCATGCAGATGGCACGCTGGAGCAACTCGCTTTATCGCCCTCACCCCTGGCGCTTCTGGTTACCGGCAAAATTTTGGCTCATTGGCTGGTTTGCGGACTGCCCCTGGTAGTGCTTGCCCCCCTGCTCGGTTTGCAATTTGACCTGGATAGCGACAGCTTGCTCACGCTGATTCTGGCCCTATTGCTGGGCACGCCCATCCTCTCCTTGGTCGGTGCCATTGGTGCCGCCTTGACCCTAGGCGTGCGCGGTGGCGGAGTCCTGCTCGCCCTGCTGATCCTGCCGCTTTATATTCCGGTGCTAATCTTCGGCGCCGGCGCAGTCGAAGCCCAAAGTAGCGGGCTGGCCTCCGATGGCCATTTATCCCTACTGGTTGCCCTGCTCGCCCTTGCCGTTTTTTTCGCCCCCTGGGCCACTACCGCCGCGTTACGCATCGCGCTCGAATAGCCTGATCGCCATACGCCGTCCCACAGCCACTGACTTTTGCTTACCACCATGAGTTCTGCTCCGTCCTTATCTCAGCTGCTCTACAAATACGCCAGCCCGCCGGCGTTCTACCCAATTGCCGGCAAGCTCATCCCGATTTTCTGGGTATTGGCCGCCGCATTCGGCATCGCCGGCATCTGGATTGGCTTATTTGTGGCGCCCACCGACTTCCAGCAAGGCGAGGGCTACCGCATCATTTTTGTGCACGTGCCGGCCTCGTGGATGTCCATGTTCATTTACTGCGTCATGGCCTTGTGGGCCGGAGTTGGCCTGACGCTGAACACGCGTTTGTCGAGCATGGTGGCGCAAGCACTAGCCCCCACCGGCGCCTTGATGGCAGCACTGAGCTTGTGGACCTGCGCGCTATGGGGCAAGCCCATGTGGGGGACCTGGTGGGTCTGGGATGCCCGCCTGACTTCCGAGCTCATCCTGTTTTTCCTCTACATCGGCTTCATCGCCTTGCAATCGGCCATTGACGACCCGCGCCGCGCCGATAAAGCCGGGGCTATCCTGGCACTGGTGGGCGTCGTCAATATTCCGATCATTTATTTCTCGGTGAAGTGGTGGAACACCCTGCATCAAGGCGCCTCGGTGTCGCTGACCAAAGCCCCGGCCATGGCGCAGACCATGCTCTGGGGCATGCTGCTCATGGCGCTGTGCTTCTGGATGTACTCCATCGCAGTAGCACTGACGCGCCTACGCGCCATCATTTTGGAGCGCGAGCGGCATACCGACTGGGTCAAACAAATGCTGGCGGAGAAATAGCATGCACTGGAACAGCGTCAATGATTTTTTTGCCATGGGTGGCTACGCGTTTTATGTCTGGGGTAGTTTCGGCTCCTGCGCCCTACTCATGACCATCGAGCCACTCATGGCCCGTCATCGTCAACGCCAAGCGCTGCAAGAGCTCGCCCGCGAACAACTCGCCGAACAACTCAGCAAGGAAGATTCTGCTTCATGAAACCTCGTCATAAACGCGCTGCCATCATCATCGGCGGCCTCGCCTCCGTGGCCATTGCTGCCACGTTTCTGCTGCGCGCACTCAACAGCAATATTGCGCTCTATGTGACGCCGACAGAAGTTGTCGCTGGCAAAGCACCGGGCAATAGCAGCTTTCGTATTGGCGGCATGGTCAAAGCGGGTTCGCTGGAGCGCAAAGAGCTCACCGTGCACTTCATCATGACCGACACCGTCAACGAAGTACCCGTTGCCTACACCGGCATCCTGCCGGATCTGTTCAGCGAGGGTAAAGGCGCGGTCGTGCAAGGAAAGCTCGGCAGTGACGGCCTCTTCATCGCCAGCGAAGTGCTGGCTAAACACGACGAAAACTACATGCCGCCCGAAGCCAAACATGCCATCGAGCAAGCGCAGAAAAATGCAGCAGGCGACGCCGCCCGTGCTGCCGAAACCACCACCGGAGCCAAACCATGATCGCTGAATTCGGCCACTTCGCCCTGATTCTTGCCCTGATTGTTGCGGCAATTCAGGGCACGCTGCCCTTGATTGGCGTACAGCGCCATCACGCCCAATGGATAAACATGGCCCGCCCGGCGGCTCACGCGCAGTTTCTCTTGCTGGCGATTGCCTTCGCCTGTCTCGCACAGTCATTTCTGGTGAACGACTTTTCCGTGACATACGTTGCCCAGCATTCCAACACCAAGTTACCAGAGCTATACCGCTTCGCCGCCGTCTGGGGCGGCCATGAAGGCTCGCTGCTGCTCTGGGTGCTGTTGCTCTCCACCTGGGGGTTGGCGGTCGCCATGTTCTCACGCCAGTTGCCCGACGCCATGGTGGCCCGTGTACTCGCCGTGCTGGGGCTGGTCGCCATTGGTCTGCTCGCCTTCATCCTGCTCACCTCCAACCCGTTTGAGCGCATGCTGCCCGCCGCGCCAGAAGGCCGCGACCTCAACCCTCTGCTGCAAGATCCCGGCTTGGTCTTTCACCCGCCCATGCTTTACATGGGCTACGTCGGTTTTTCAGTCGCCTACGCCTTTGCCATTGCGGCGCTCTTGGCAGGACGACTTGACGCCGCGTGGGCGCGCTGGTCGCGTCCCTGGACAACAGCAGCCTGGATCTTCCTGACGCTGGGTATCGCCTTGGGCAGCTGGTGGGCCTATTACGAATTG
>CAZFSH010000205.1:0-5363 GCA_964521935.1 uncultured Propionivibrio sp. | reverse complement strand
GCTTGGGCTGGTATTACCCGCGAACGAATCAACGCGATGAGCTGGATGGTGGCTGAGTGGCTGTTCAAGGGCAAGCCCTCCATGCTCGGTGCCGCTTCGGGTGCTGTGGCTGGTCTCGTGGCGATTACCCCGGCAGCGGGCTTCGTTGGCGTGGTTGGCGCACTGGTGATTGGCTTGCTGGCCGGCTTCATCTGCCTGTGGGGTGTCAATGGCCTGAAGAAGATCCTCGGTGCCGATGACTCGCTCGATGTGTTCGGCGTGCATGGTGTCGGTGGCATCCTCGGTGCGCTGCTGACCGGTGTGTTCGCGGCTCCCTCACTCGGTGGTTCAGGCGTATGGGATTACGTGGGCAACAAGGTTGCTGATGGCTACTCGATCGTTGATCAGGTCATCATCCAGGCGACGGGTGTGGGTACGACGGTCGTACTGTCAGGCGTCGTCGCGTTCATCGCCTACAAGATCGTTGATATCGTCATTGGCCTGCGTGTGCCGGAAGATGAAGAGCGCGAAGGTCTGGACATCACCTCGCACGGCGAGTCCGCCTACCACGGTTAAGTTCCTCCTCGGCGCTGCTTCCCGGAGCAGCGCCTTTCACGGGCACGCCACGATACTTTTCGGCGTGCCCGTTTTTATTGCTGGGTGCGAGAATGCGACCAATCTTTTTTTAGGGATCGCACCATGTTGGCAAGCTTCTTTCCCCACGGCATGCAGCACTACCTGATTGGCGGCACCTTGATTGGCGTGGGTGTGGCCACGCTCTTTGTCACGACCGGCCGCTTGGGCGGCGTCAGTACTTTTTTTAGCGCCGTCTGGTCATACCTCAGCCCGGCAAGCTATTTTCAATCGCCATCGATTCGCGATGGCCGGAATTGGCGCTGGCTGTATTCACTGGGCCTGATGCTTGGTGGTGCGCTCTACGCTTTGCTTGGCATGCCGATGATGCCAACCGCCTTGCCGATGTGGAAGCTCGCCCTGGGTGGGGTGCTCATCGGTTTTGGCGCGCGTTTAGGTGGTGGGTGTACGTCTGGGCATGGCATTTGTGGCATGGCGTCCCTCAATGTCGGGTCAATGATCCATGTGGTGACGTTTTTGACCACGGGCATCCTCGTCGCGCATCTGTTGCAAGGAGCGGGCGTATGAAACCCTCGACCCTCGCCGCGATGGCTACCGTGTTTGCCGGCCTGCTGTTTGGTTTTGGTCTGGCTACGGCGACCATGATTCGCCCCGAGTCGGTGATTGCTTTTCTGCAGTTTGATGATTTGGGTTTGTTGTTGGTGCTGGGCTCGGCCGTGATGATCAATCTGGCCGTGTATCAGCTGGCACCGCGATTGATGAAACAGCCGTTATTGGCTACCTCCTTTGCGGTTCGCCCTTTCGCGATCGACAAACGCAGTTTTACCGGTGCGGTGATGTTTGGTGCGGGATGGGGTGTGTGTGGCGTGTGCCCTGGCCCGGCCCTGGCTGGTGTGGGCGCTGGTAGCATGGATCTGCTCGTGGCCCTGGCGGGCATTTTCATTGGCGCCTTGTTGCACGGCCTGTGGGAAAGCCGGCGCCTTGCCCGTGTTGGTCGCGATTCACTTCGCGGAGAAAACACATGAAGCTTTACACCTCCTCACGCACGCCCAACCCGCGGCGCGTTGATATGTTCATGGCGGAAAAAGGCATCAGCGGCATAGAGCGGGTTGAGATTGATCTGAACGGCCAGCAGCACAAGGCCGAGGACTTTCGGCGCAAGAACCCGGTGGCGCGCGTTCCCGTTCTGGAACTCGACGATGGCCGTCTGCTACCTGAGTCGCGCGCGATTTGTGGGTATCTGGAAGGACAGCAACCTGAACCTAACCTGTGCGGACGTGATGCCACCGAGCGCGCCTTTATCGAAGCCGCTGATCGACAGGTGGAATTTACGTTGCTCCTGACTATCGCCAATGCCGTGCGTCACGGGCATCCCGGTCTGGCGAGCCTGGAGTCACCCCAGTTCCCCGAGTTTGCCTTGTCGCAGTTGGGTAAGCTGACGGACAATGCCCGCTGGCTGGACGAAAAGTTGGCGACGCAGCCCTATGTGGCCGGCGAGCGTTTCACCATTGCCGACATCACCGCTTTTTGCGCTATCGAGTTCGCCAAACTGCTGAAGTGGCGTCCGGCCAATGCCGGCCTGACGCATCTGGCGGCGTGGCGTGACCGGGTGGCTGAACGCCCCAGCGCCAAGGCGTGAACACTCGGGCGCAAAATTCAGTCGCTGAAAAAACAACGACGCTAGCGAATGTAGGCGGTCGGCTGGCCTTGGTCGATGCGCTTAAGGCCATCGCCTCGCAGTTGATTGTCTGGCATCACCTGGCCTATTACGGGCCGATGTCGGATGTCGCCAAGTTGCTGGCACCCGGCCTTATCAGCTGGCTGTACAGCGACGGACGTTATGCGGTGCAGGTGTTTATCGTACTCGGTGGCTTTCTTGCCGCGCGTGCCATGGTCGCGGAATTGACGGCCGCTGAAATGCCGGCGCTGCTCTGGCGGCGCTTTTTGCGCTTGGCGGCACCGATCCCGGTGATTTTGCTCATTGCGATTTCGGCGAATGAGTTAGCTGGACAGTGGATGACCCACGACTCCCTGTCGCCGCCGCCGGAAGCGGATCAACTGATTGCGCATGTGTTGTTGGCGCACAAGCTGATCGGCCATGACTCCCTGTCTGCCGGCCTCTGGTATCCGGGCATCGACTTTCAGTTGTTTGCCCTTTTCATGCTGCTGGCGCTGCTGGCGGCACGCTGGCGGTGGCCGCTGATCTGGATGGTGGTAGTGCTGGCGGCGGCTTCCAGTCTGTTTTTCAACCGCTGGCCAGCAGCGGATATTTATGGCCCCTATTTTTTTGGTGCCTACGGCCTTGGCATTGTTGTTGCACTGAGTAAAGGACGTGTAGCCTTGCCGGTGATGGCACTGTTTGCCCTCAGTGCGCTGGCGCTGATGATTGATTTTCGTGAGCGCCTGTTGCTTGCCATGGCGACCGCCGCCCTGCTCTGGCTGGCGTTACGGCAACCCGCCCTAATGGGACTGGGCAAGTCGCGATGGCTGGGTTGGTTGGCCGATATTTCCTACAGTGTGTTCCTGATTCATTTCCCGGTATTGCTGGTGGTCAATGCCGGCTTTACCCACATCGCTGCCGAAAACCCGCTGATACAGGCAATAGGCATGGTGCTTGGCTGGTTACTGAGCGTGGCCGCAGGCGCGGCCTTTCATCGCTACGTTGAGCAGCCCCTGCAGCGCAAGATTAGCCGCCGCTAGCGCGCTTGTACCGAGCCAGAGTGTGCTCACGCGCGACCGCGTGGTCCACAATCGGCGGCGGATAGTTGAGCGAGGCAAAGCCACTCCACTGCCACGGTGCGTGAATGAACTTGTCGGGCACCGCGGCTAACTCGGGCACATAGCGCCGAATGAACTTGCCCTGCGCATCAAATTTTTCGGATTGCGTGATCGGGTTGAAAATGCGAAACCACGGTTGCGCATCACAGCCGGTTGACGCCGCCCACTGCCAGCCACCGTTGTTGGCAGCGAGGTCAAAATCGAGTAACTCGAGGGCGAACCAGGCTTCACCCAGTCGCCAATCCAATTCCAGATCCTTGGTTAAAAATGAGGCCACGACCATGCGTAAACGATTGTGCATGTAGCCCGAGTGCAGCAGCTGCCGCATCGCTGCATCGACCAGCGGGTAGCCGGTTTGGCCGTGCTGCCAAGCCTGCAAACGCTCCGGTGCATCGAGCCAGCGCAGCGTATCAAATTGAGCCTTATAGCAGCGCTCAACAACGTGCGGGTGATGGAACAAAATCATCTGATAGAACTCGCGCCAGATCAGTTCAGAGAGCCAAGTCTCCGCCCCGCGTCCGCCAATATCCAGCGCATGGCTCACGAGCTGACGAATCGACACCGTACCAAAACGCAGGTGCGTTGAGAGGTAGGATGGGCCCTTGAGCGCCGGGAAATCGCGGCGCTCGGCGTAGTCGGGCATGCGGCCGAGAAAGTCGGAGAGCAACTGCTGTGCGCCGGACATGCCGGTGGGTAGCGGAAGCTCGGCGAGGTTGGTGGTGTCAAAGCCAAGCTCCTGCAGCGTGGGCATCGTGCGCTGTTCGGGGTCGCCCATGAGTTGGCCGGGTTTTGCCTGCACAGCGCGTTCGGCGTAATCCGTCGGTGCCAGCCGCTTCAGCCATGCGTTCTTGTAAGGGGTGAATACGCCGAAGGGTGTGCCAGCCTGCGTGAGTACTTCGTTGCACTCGAAGATCACCTGATCTTTGTGCACGCAAAAGTCAGTCGCTGTGAGACGGCGCAGTGCGTTACTCACCCTATCATCGCGCGCGATCGCCGCCGGTTCGTAATCGCGATTGGCATGCACCGCGGCCACGCCGAGCAGTTGCGCCAGCGTCGGGATAATTTCCACGGGATTGCCGTGACGAACAATCAGCCCGCCACCCTTCGCGCGCAGTGCGGTATCCAGTTCGCCGACAGTGCGCCAGATGAACTCCACACGCCGGTCGGCTCGGGGCAGCGTATCAAGTATCGTGCTGTCGAAAACAAAAACACAATAAACCCGCTCATGCGTAGCGAGAGCGGCTGAAAGGGCGGCGTGATCATGATCGCGCAGATCACGGCGAAACCAGACGAGGGCGGAAGACATGGGTGTCAGCAGAAGCAACTTGATGATGGGCAGCGATTAGAATGGCACAAAGTCCGCGGAATCTCATGGAAACCATCAGCCTCGCCCACCATTTTCTTATCGCCATGCCCTCGATGGCGGACCCGAATTTTTCCCGCACGCTCATTTACATTTGTGAGCACAACAGCGACGGGGCCTTGGGTATTGTGGTCAATCGGCCCATCGACATGAGCTTGGCCGATCTGTTCGAGCGTGTCGATATCGACCTCGAAGAAGGTGAGCCGCAACAACGCTACGCCAAATTGCCGGTGCATTTCGGTGGCCCGGTGCAAACCGATCGCGGTTTTGTGCTGCATGAGCCGGCGGGCAACTGGCAATCGACGCTCACGGTCAATAGCGACATCGCGCTGACCAGCTCACGCGACATTCTGCAGGCCATGGGTGCCCACGGCGAGCCCGCCAAGGTGTTGATTACCCTCGGCTACGCCGGCTGGACCGCTGGTCAGCTGGAATGGGAAATTTCGCAAAACGCCTGGTTGACCGTTGCCGCCGAACCCTCGATCATGTTTTCCCTGCCGGCGGAAGAGCGCCTTGCTGCCGCCATGGCCTTGCTTGGCGTAAATTTCGCCAACCTCTCGGATGTTGCCGGGCATGCGTGATGAAACCATCATCGCGTTCGACTTTGGCATGAAACGTATTGGCGTCGCCGTCGGCGAGCGACGCTTGG
>CAZFSH010000204.1:0-5376 GCA_964521935.1 uncultured Propionivibrio sp. | reverse complement strand
GCTGCAAGATCAATCGGTCGAGCGTATTGCGCCCGCGATTGGTCGTGCCGCCAAGCTGTTCGAGAAAAAGCTGCGTGACAAGAAGAAAGCACGCTTCGCGCTCGATCGCCTGATCGCCGACCCGAAAGGTGACGGCGTGCGGCAGGCCGATGTGATCATTGAAGCGATTTTCGAGAACATCGAAGCCAAGCAAAAGCTCTTTGCCGACGTTGAAGCGCGCGCCAAATCAACGGCGCTGATTGCGTCCAATACCTCGTCGCTCAAGCTAGCGGACATCGCAGCCACGTTCAAGGACCCATCGCGTCTCGTGGGCATCCACTTCTTCAACCCCGTGGCGATGATGCCGCTGGTCGAAGTGGTGGCGGGCGAGAAGACCTCGCCCGAGCAGGCCGCACGCGCTGCCGCCTTTGTGCGCAAGATCGACAAGCTGCCGCTGCCGGTGAAGGACGCACCGGGCTTCCTTGTCAATGCCGTGCTCGCGCCCTACATGAACGAAGCCATGCGCTGTGTGGATGAAGGCATGTCGCCGGAAACCATCGACGCCGCGGCGCTCGCGTTCGGCATGCCCATGGGCCCGATCGAGTTGGCCGATACCGTCGGTCTGGATGTCGCCAAGGCGGTCGGTGAACAGTTGGTCAAGCATGGCACACCGCCGAAAAAGATTCTCGATATCGTGGCGGCGGGCAATCTGGGTAAAAAGTCGGGCAAGGGTTTCTACACCTATGTCGATGGCAAGGCGCAGAAAGGCCAAGTCGGCACCATTCCCGAAGGCTTGGCCACGCGTCTGGTGCAGCCGCTGATCGACGCGACGCAAAGGCTCGTGGCGGATGGCATTGTTGCCGACGCCGATCTGGCCGACGCTGGCGTTATCTTTGGCACCGGCTTTGCGCCCTTCACCGGCGGGCCGATCAACTACAGTAAGTCGACGAAGTAACCGCTTGAAAGCTTGGTAAAAACAAGGCCGGGTTTCCCCGGCCTTGTTTTTGGTGGCGTGCAGCCGCGGCAAACGAAGCAGTCAATGCCGCTGTGGCACGGCGCTCACGCGGTGTCGTGCCAGTTCAGGCATTGCAAACCAGGTACAGGGGATACACGGAAAAACTCGCGCACGTTGCGTGTCACCAAGGTAGCCTGATAACGTAGCGCCGTGGCCGCGATCAGGGTATCGTGCAGGCCGATGGGGGTACCGGTGGCCTCACGCTCCGCGCGGCGTGGGGCGGCGTGGGCCGCGCATTCGCTATCAAATGGTAAAACCTGCATCGGTAGCAACACCGCGGCTAATGCGTCCAGGCGAGGCTTGGCTGCCTCTGGCGGCAAACGCATCTTTCTGTAACGAATGCACCAGAATTGGGCAGGGTATTCGCCGTGAGTCCAATCTGGTGCTGACAACGGCACGGCGGTCTCAACAATGCACCATTAGGCAGTAGGCGGCGCTGTGGCACGGCAGTTGCGTTAGCTGGTGAAACTCCTTGAAGGGCTAACGTGCTTTCCTTGTTTACCCGCTTTGTCAGTCGCCTGAGCGTTGGGCGCAAACTCACCCTGATCTATGCGCTCGATCTCTCGGCGGTCATTTTTGTTTCGGGCATTCTGATCAGCGAAAAGTTCATCGCCATCGACTTCGCGCGCAAGGAGATGGTGGGGAGCCACTACATTGCGGTAGTGCGCGATGTGCTCAGTGACTATCCCCAACTGGCGACGCAGCGGACGGAGGCCATTGACCGGCTCACTTCGGCGGAAACAGCCTTTGGCGAAGAAATGGGCAGCGCCGCGACGCTGAGCCAGTTGACCGATCTGCTGGCGCGCCCAAGCCATGTCTCGCTGGCTGAACTGGCGACCTCCGGGCAGGCGCTGATCACGCGCATTGGCAACCAGTCCAATCTGATTCTCGACCCTGATCTGGACAGCTACTACATCATGTCGCTGGTGGTGCTGCGCTTTCCTGAGTTGCTTGAGGTTACCGATCTGATTCGCGCCAAAGCGGGCGAATGGCTGAATGCGCCGGAGCGCGACCGTAGCCGCCTGGAAACCGAATACCTGTTGCTCGAAGGTCGTCTCGACGGCATCGCCAAGGGCATCGACTCCGATTACGCCGAAGCCGTGGCCGCCATGCGCGCCGGCTCGTCGGCTGCTACGGTGCTTGCTCGCGATAAGTTGCATAAGGCCATCGAGTCATACCGCTCCGGCGCGCGCGCCTTGGTGCTGGCTTCCGGTGAGGCAACGCCGCGTGGTATCGAGGGGGCTGCGGCCGAGCTGGTGCTATGTCTGGGTGATTCCTGGACGCAGGCGATGGGCACACTCGACCAGATTTTGCAGCGGCGCATCGATGAATTGTTTCAGCGCATGTGGCTGCATCTGAGCACCGCCGCTGGGCTGCTTTTGCTGATCCTGAGTGTGGTGTATTTTGTTGCGCGGCAGATCGCGCTGCCGCTGGTGCGTTTGGCCAACGTGGCTGACAAGGTGCGACACACCGGTAACTACCAGCTGCGCGCGAAGTGGGATTCCGCCGATGAATTGGGCCGTCTGGTGATTGGCTTCAACTCCATGCTTGAGCAGCTCAATAAAAGCCGGCTGATCGAGCAGGAGATGATCGCCAGCAAGCGCGCCACGGAAGCCCAGCAAGAGCTGCTCGAGGCCATGCCGATTCCGCTGGTCGTGACCGCGATTCCTGATCATGGCGTCTTGCACAGCAATGCCCCGGCCAAGCGCTGGCTGCACAACAATGACAGCGATCCCTGGGCGCACGGCCTGAGCACCGATACCCGCGTGCGCTTCTTTCAGGAACTCGCCTATCACGGCATGGTCAATGAGTTCGAGGTGCATTGGCAGGGGCCGGAAGGGCAGGGCTGGGCACTGCTGGCAGCGCGTCGGCTGCGCTATCAGGACAAGGATGCGGTACTGACCACGTTTACCCCGATCAACCGCCTCAAGGCACTGGAGCAGCGGCTGGAGTTGTGGTCGAAAGTCTTCGAGGCGTCGTCGGAACTCATCGTCATCACCGACACCGAGCATCGTTTTGTTACGGTCAATCGCGCCTTCTTCCGCCTGACCGGCTACGAGCTTGAAGATCTACCCGAGCTGACACCCGAATCACTGCGTGCCGACCGCCATACCGAAGGTTTCATCGACGATATCTGGCGCAAGGCCGGGCTGCGCGGTTCCTGGCAAGGCGAAATGTGGATTCGCACAAAAAATGGCGAAGAAATGCCGATGTGGGCCGCGATCAACGCCGTGCGCGATGCGCAGGGGCAGATCACCCATTACATCATCGTCGCGATTGATATCAGCGAACACAAGGCCAACGAACAGGTGATCAATCATCTGGCGCACCATGATGGTCTGACGGACCTGCCCAATCGTCTGCTCTGCCTCGAACGCCTGCGCATGGCGCTGCAGCAGGCCGAGCGTCAGCACACTCGGGTCGGGGTATTGTTCATTGATCTGGATCGCTTCAAAAATATTAATGATTCGCTCGGACACCACATTGGCGATGGCTTGCTCCGCTCGGTCGCGCGTTCGCTGCTCTCCGCCGTGCGCTTGGGTGATACCGTCAGCCGCCTGGGCGGTGATGAGTTTGTGGTCATCCTCAACGGTGTTGCCGACGTGCATGAGATATCGCAGATCGTCAATGAGCGGCTGATCCCGCTGGTGCGCGAGCCGCATCAGGTCGATGGTGCGGAGCTGCATGTTTTGTGCAGTGTCGGCATTGCGGTGTATCCGGAAGACGGCCGAGATATCGAAACCCTGATGCGCAACGCCGATGCGGCGATGTATCAGGCGAAATCGTCGGGGCGCAACAACGCGCAGTTCTTCACCACCGAAATGGACTTTCGCGCACGCGAGCGCCTGGAAACCGAAAACGATCTGCGCTACGCCATCGAGCGCGGCGAATTCCGTTTGCATTACCAGCCGCGTGTCGATTGTCGCAGTGGCCGTCTGCTTGGCGTCGAGGCACTGGCGCGCTGGCAGCACAGTGAACACGGTTTGGTCATGCCGGCCAATTTCATCCCGGTTGCCGAAGAGTCCGGGCTGATCATCCCCATCGGCAGCTGGATCATGGAGGAGGCCTGTCGCCAGCAGGCGGCTTGGCGCGACAGTGAGGTTGGCGACATAGGCATCTCGGTCAATCTTTCGGCTGCCCAACTGCGTGATCCGGATCTGGTCGATAACCTGCGCAAGTCGCTCAGCGCCTGGGCGGTCAATCCGCGCTCGATCGAACTGGAGCTAACCGAAACCCTGCTCATGGAAGATGTGGCCGCCACAATCGACAAGCTGAACGCCCTCAAAGCACTGGGCGTGTCACTCTCGGTCGACGACTTCGGCACCGGCTATTCCAGCCTCAATTACCTGCACCGCTTCCCGATTGACAAGCTCAAGATCGACAAGAGTTTTGTGCGCGACATGCTCGGCGACTCCAACAATCTGGCCATCACCCGCACCATCATCAGCCTCGGTCATACGCTCGGCTTGCGCGTGGTCGCGGAAGGGGTGGAAGAAGAAAGCGAAGCCAATATGCTTACGGCGGCTGGCTGCGATGAGCTACAGGGCTACCTGTTCAGTCGCCCGATTCCAGCGGATGACCTGGCGATCTGGGCGCGCAAGCGCGGCTGAGCGGGCTGCCACCATAGCGGGGGCACATTGGGACACACTTGGCACGCATTGGGGCACACTTGGGCACCATCGCAAAAGTCAGCCGCTGTGGCACGGCGCTCCCTGCGCAAGCGCCTCGTTTGCGTGCTTCTTCAGCTACCAACTAATTACCAAAGGCCGCACGCAAATGCTTGGCGACATCGTCGGTAGCGCGCTCGGCTTCGGGGAACCAGCGGTCCATCGAAACAAAGCCATGGATCACGCCGGCTACGCGCTTCAGCGTCACTGGCACGCCGGCGTTTTTCAGCGCTTCTGCATACGCTTCGCCCTCGTCGCGCAGCGGATCAAATTGGGCGGTGACAACGAAGGTGGGCGGCAGGTGGCGGTGGTCGCTGGCCAGTAAGGGCGAAGCCAGGGGTTGGGCGCGCTGCGCAACATTGGGCACGTATTGGTCAAAAAACCAGCCCATGCGCGCGGTGGTCAGAAAAAAGCCCGTGGCCAGTTCTGTTTGTGAGGGGCGGTCGAGCCGCGTCAGATCAACCGCCGGATAGAGCAGGGCTTGCGCGGCAATTTTGGGTCCGTGCGTATCACGGGCACGCAGGCTGACTGCCGCGGCGATATTGCCGCCGGCGCTGTCACCCGCTACAGCGATGCGTTGCGTGCCATTGCCAGACTCGCCACCGAACTCACCCGCATGCTGGCTGGCCCAGAGCAAGGCGGCGTAGGCGTCGTCAATCGCGGCGGGGAAGGGGTGTTCCGGGGCCAGCCGGTAATCGACCGAGATCACGATTG
>CAZFSH010000203.1:0-5406 GCA_964521935.1 uncultured Propionivibrio sp. | reverse complement strand
TGGACGAGGTGATCTACGAGGAGTTCAAGGGCACCGGCAACTGCGAGATCCACCTGGATCGCCGCATGGCCGAGAAGCGTGTCTACCCGTCGATCCTGATCAACAAGTCGGGCACGCGTCGCGAAGAACTGCTGCTCAAGCCCGATGTACTGCAAAAAATGTGGATTCTGCGCAAATTACTCTACAACATGGATGATATGGAGGCGATGGAGTTTCTGCTTGATAAAGTCCGAGCGACCAAGAACAACGGTGAATTCTTCGACGCCATGCGTCGCGGTTAAGCACACGGCCCCACGCCCCGACCAAACCCCAGATCGATTCATTGATTTACCAAGGCTTTTCGTGGATAATGCGCGCCTTTCCTGGCCCGCCAAATCCACGGGCCGCTACTCTCAAAGGACCCGCCAGCATGAAAGACGCAATCCACCCCAAGTACGAAGAGATCAACGTAACGTGCAGCTGCGGCAACACGTTCAAAACCCGATCGACCTCGATCAAACCCCTGCACATCGAAGTTTGCTCGGAATGCCACCCGTTCTACACCGGCAAACAGAAGATCGTTGACACGGCAGGTCGCGTCGAGCGCTTCCGCCAGAAATACGGCCGCCCGGGCGCCTGATTGCACGACACAAGGCCTTAGTTTTGCCGAGTTTTGCCACGAAGGCAGCCGAAGGCTGCCTTTTTTATTTCTGGCATCACCCGATGCGGCAATACGTAGCAGCCGATTTCACTCAGCGCCACTGAGCGCCAGGTTAGGCACGTTTGCGCTTGATTTACGACTAGGATCCACGCATGCCCCATTCTCGCCATGGCAATTTTCCGCTATCCGCCTACTTGGTCATCATCTTATGTGTGGCCTATAGCCTGTTTGGCCTGACTGCACATGAGCCTTGGAAAACCCCGGACGCGGTCAATATTGCGGTGGCAGAAAGCTTGTCCTCAGAGAAACAAGCAGTCAGCCACCTTAGCCATCTCGGAGACAACAACCAGACTGCGACGTGGCTCGCCCCAACGCTCGCCGGTGGCATCTGGCTCGAATCGCCACCGCTCTATCACTGGTTGGCGGCTCAAACTGGCGACCGCTTAAGTGGCTGGTTGCCATGGCATGCCGCCGCCCGATTAAGCTCTGCGCTGTTCAGCTTGGGTGGCTTATTTTTGCTCTCCATCGCCGCGCGTGGCTTTCATGGCCGTGAGGCCAGCTATGTCGCTCCGTTGCTAGTACTGGGCTCGCTCGGCTTTCTCGTGCCCGCCCACGACGCGCAACCGGCATTAATCGGTTTTGCCTCGCTTGCCGGGGTAATGGCAGCACTCGCGTGGTGGGAAGTTCGTCCAGGGAAGTCGGCCATTGGCATGGGTTTAGCTGCTGGACTGGGCTTTCTTGGTACGGGTTTGGACAGTCTGCTGGTCAATCTCGTCGTTATCCTCACCGCCTTATCCCTGCCGACTTGGCGACGCGTATCGCCGAGCTCGTGGCTGATGGCGCTACTCATCGCAGCGCTACTCATCGCTGCATGGCCCCTAGCTTTGTGGCAAGTATCACCGGAACTATTCACGCACTGGTGGGCGCAAGAAACACAGCGTAGTTTCACGGCGGACGTTCGCAGAGTTGAACTGCTGTTCTGGGGCACCTGGCCAGTATTACCCTTGGCCCTATGGGGAATCTGGCTACACCGCTACCAGCTGCGCACGGGCAGGCATTTCATGCCCCTGATCGCCAGCTTGGCCGCCCTGCTGCTTTACTTCGCTACCGATGACACCAACGCAGCCATCCTGCCGCTTCTCGCCGTACTGGCAATCCTGGCGAGTGCCGGGGCTGGACGCCTGCGGCGCGGCGCCGCCAGTGCGTTTGACTGGTTCGGCTCCATCACCGTTACCCTTTTCATCGGATTAATTTGGCTGGGCGGCATAGCGATGCTCACTGGACATCCGGCTCGGGTTGCCAAAAACTTTACCCGCCCGGCACCAAACTTCGTGGCTGAACTGTCATGGCTGGCGATAGGCATAGCACTTATCGCGACGTTTTTCTGGCTTTATCTGCTGGTAGCCAGCCCGCGTTCGCCATGGCGAGGGGTAATCCGCTGGAGTGCCGGAGTGGTATGTATTTGGGTCACCCTGGTTTGCCTATGGATGCCCTGGGTCGATCACGGCAAAAGTTATCGCCAACTGATTACCACCCTTCAGCTGGCCATGCCGAGCAAGCCAAGCTGCATTGAGTCGCCAGGTGTCGGTGACGGACTGCAGGCCTCTCTGGACTACTTTGCCGGCATTCGGCTGGTGCCAAGCACTGAGAATCGTTGCCTCTATCGTTTGATACAAACTAAACCAGACACGACAACGAGCTTGCCAGGCTGGCATCTGATCAAGGATGTTTCCCGCCCCGGCGATCGCCGCGAGCGCATTCGTCTTTACGCGCGAACTGAGTAAGAGAATTCTCACGTAACAGTTACTGGCAATACCAGCAGCTGTTGGGCGTCTGTTGATGCCACCTATGCTCGTCGGCTCTACGCGACTGAGTCCAGACGCAAAAATCTATCGCGATAAAAACGCAGTTCGTCAATGGACTCATAGATATCTGCCAAGGCCTCATGACGGCCGTGTTTTTTAAGCTCTTTAGCCAAGGCCGGGCGCCAACGCTTGCACAGCTCCTTGAGCGTTGAAACATCCAGATTACGGTAGTGGAAATAATCCTCCAACTGCGGCATGTAGCGCGCCATGAAGCGCCGGTCCTGACAAATCGAGTTGCCACACATCGGCGAGGTGCGTGCAGGGACATACTCTTTGAGAAAAGCCAAGGCTTCCAGCTCAACGGCTGCCTCATTCTGCGTGGACGCGAGCACCTTGGCGGTCAAGCCGGATCGTCCATGCGTATTCCGGTTCCACTCATCCATGCCATTCATGATTTCCGCTGGCTGCTGTACCACCCAGGCCGATGACTCCGCAATGACATTGAGCTGCGCGTCGGTGACCACCATGGCCAGTTCGATGATGCGGTCATTGTCCGGACTCAACCCCGTCATTTCCATGTCTAACCACACCAGTGCATTTTGATCCTGTGCCATTCGCGCCCGCTCCGTAATTACCAATTTAACCTTGGCACGATTCTACCCGTGCGCCTGACTGGCTCGGCTGTCGTCAGTTTGCAGATCGCGCGCAGCAAGGTCGGCGAGATAGGCTTTCGCACCGGCATGCCCTAAATGGGCCGCCGAGCGAAGCCACTTCAACGCCAGGTCTGGGTTGGCCACATCATGACCAGATAGACCTTGAGCACCATAGGCGCACCCCAATTCGTACTGCGCATTAACGTCGGCCCGTGCAGCGGCTTCATTAAGCCAGCGCAGGCCTTCATGAACATTGAGGGCAGTGCCGACGCCATGCAAATAACAATACCCGGCGCTATACATCGCGTAGGCATCGTCACTCTGCTGGGCGGCGAGGAGATACCAGCGAAAGGCATCCTCCGGCCTGGTTGATCCTGCTTCACCGAAATAAAACATGTCGCCGAGCGCAATTTTGGCATCGAGCAAGGTCGACGCTTTGCTGAACCACTGCACGGCGGCAAGCGGATCACGGGGAACGCCCTGGCCAGTACGCAAACATTGGGCATAGCGCAAGGCCGCCTGACGATGGCCCAACTCACCCGCTTGCTGAAACAGGCGAGCGGCAAAAGTCAGCCGCTGTGGGACGGCGGGGGCGTCCTGAGTTTCTGCCGCGACCACCACATCATGCGACTGAGCAAGCAAGCGCTCAGCCTGATCAAACCAATAGCGCTCCAGCTCCCCCAAAGCCGTATCCCAACCAGCCTCACCCGCACGACGGAGCCAGTGTTCGCCGACGTCACGCTCAGCGGCAAGACCAAGTCCATGCAAATAGCAACGGCCCAACTCAGCCATCCCCTGGGGATCTCCCGCCTCTGCGGCTTGCCGGTAAAGGGCAACTGCCGCCGCGGGGTCGTGCGGCACGCCCTCTGCTTGTTCATAACACTCACCTAGCCACACCGCCGCCCGAATTTCTCCGCGGACTAGTGCACGGCGGTACCACACAACCGCACGCGCTTTGCTTTCTGGTACCCCATCGCCCCAGCGATAACAATGACCAACCTTCAACTGCGCGCGAGTGTGCCCGCGCTTGGCCGCCTGGCGCCACCAGCGTAAGGCCTGCACCAGATCGTGCCCATCGGCCTCGGTATCGCCCACACCATAGGCGTAGCTTTCACCAATTTCAAACTCGGCATCGGCGCTGCCCTGCTGCGCAGCACGCCGATACCACCCCAGACCAGCGGTGGGGTCAGGCGTAACGCCGTAACCAAAGGTGTAACACTGCCCGAGCAAAAACATCGCGCCCGCTTGCCCCTTGCGCGCTGCAGCACGGAAATACCCCACCGCGCGGCCATGATCAATCGGCATGCCAGCGCCGACATACAAGCACATGCCAATGCAATAACAAGCACTGACCACACCGTCATCCGCCGCCTGCTGCCAAAGCAGCGCGGCCTGATTGCGATCTTCGGCAATGCCTCGGCCAAAAAAATAACACCGCGCCAGCAAATCTTTTGCGCGCGGCTGCCCTTGCTGGGCCGCCGCACGCAAATACTTAATTGCAGCCAGATAATCCGGCTGCCCATCCAGGCCAAAGTAATAAAAGCGCCCCAGCCAATACTGGGCCAAGCGAGCGCCGCCCTGAGCGGCATGCTCAAAACCTTGCTTCGCCGCCAGAACATCTTTGCGCACACCATGACCACGCAGCTGGCAAAGCGCATACCAAGTAGCGCCACGGCTATCGCCCGCCGCCGCCGCAATCGAAAATAGCTTGGCGGCCTCGATATGATCTTCTGGCAAGCCAAAGCCGTGATACATCAGCCAACCGAGTACCGACATGCCCGCCGCAGAACCACTCTCCGAACTGCGCGACGCCCAGTAAAGCGCCTGCGCATGCGATTTATTCAGCTGGTCGCCAACGGCAAAACGCCAAGCCAGCTCAGCTTGCGCATTGGCGTTGCCCCCCTCGGCCATGCGCTCAAGCTCGACACAGGAGCGCGCCCGCCAAAATTCGTCCGCCGGCCCGAGCAAATCCAACGCTTGTTCAGCGCCCCGCTCCACCAAAGCGCTATCCAGCGCCTCACGAAACAAGCTCATGAGCACCGGTGAAGGCAGCGAAACAAGGGTAGTAGTCACAATTTGGTCACCAATTCAAGCAGCCAACGGCCACTGTTTGCAGGCTAAGTCATCACCTCGAATCGGAAAGCTTCGAACAAATGGCGTAACAAAAGCCGAGATCTTGGTTTGGATAACGGAGCCGCTCAAGGTTTATCCACAAAATCTGTGGATAAGTTTGTGGATGAATCCGTGCTGAATACGCTAAGTACCAATCCCGCAAAGGGTTTTTTTCGTTGGCAACAAAATGTGCAAT
>CAZFSH010000202.1:758-5411 GCA_964521935.1 uncultured Propionivibrio sp. | reverse complement strand
TCCAGAGCCAATACTTTTTGTACGGCAACGGGCAAGTGGCGCAAGGCGACCAGATGCTCTGCCTCAGCGTCTGCCGCCAGTTTGCCGGTCTGTTTGGCCAAGGTCGCTGACAACAGGAACAAGGCGGCCAGCTGAGTGGTGAAGGCCTTGGTCGAGGCCACACCAATTTCCGGACCGGCGCGAGTCAGAAAACGCAACGCACATTCACGCACAATCGCTGACTCGGGCACGTTGCAAATCGCCAGCGTACGCGGCATGCCCAGAGCCTTGGCATGCTTGACCGATGCCAATGTATCGGCCGTCTCACCGGATTGCGAGATGGCAACCACCAGGGTATCGGGGTGCGGCACCGAAACGCGATAGCGGTATTCGCTGGCGATTTCAACGCTGCACGGCACGCCGGCCAGTTGCTCTATCCAGTAGCGGGCGACCATGCCGGCGTGGTAACTGGTGCCGCAGGCCAAAATCAGGACGCTGCGCACGTCTTTGAGCAATTCCGGTGCGTCAACGCCAAACAAGTTGGGGGAGAGCGACTGCGCGCCACCGATCATTTCCAGCGTCGCGGCCAGCGCCTGCGGTTGCTCGAATATTTCTTTCTGCATGTAATGGGCGTAATCACCGAGCTCAACGGCATCGGCAGAGAGTGTGCTTTCGTGCACCGCTCGTTCAACCGCCGTGCCACAGCGGCTGACTATTCGGACACCGCTACGTTTCAGCTCCGCAACATCGCCTTCTTCAAGGTACATCATCTGACGGGTCACCTGCAGCAGTGCCGAGGCATCAGAAGCCGCGTAGTACCCGTCGGTGCCCACGCCCAAGAGCAGGGGCGCACCATGCCGAGCCACAACGATACGGTCATCCCATTCCTGAATGACGGCAATCGCGTAGGCGCCTATCAAACGCTGAGTTGTGGCATGCACGGCATCAAACAGGTCGGGCACGCTTTTCAGTGTGTGCTGAATCAGGTGGGCAATCACTTCCGTGTCGGTATCCGACGTGAACGCATAACCGGCGGCCAGCAACTCAGCCTTGATCTCGGCGTAGTTCTCGATGATGCCGTTATGCACCACCGCCAAGCCATCCGAAACATGCGGGTGCGCGTTACGCTCCGACGGCACGCCATGTGTCGCCCACCGGGTGTGAGCAATGCCATGGTGGGCCAACTGCCCCTCTGCCAGCGCGGCCAGTTCGGCCACTCGCCCAACACTACGCAAACGGGTCAAAGTGGGATTGAGCAGCGCCATACCGGCGGAGTCATAGCCCCGGTATTCGAGCTTGCGCAAGCCCTCAAGCAAAACCGGAACAACATTGCACTGGGCAACGGCAGCAACGATGCCACACATAAATGACTCCTATTTTTTTACTTTTTGCGGGCGCTTCCAACTCGGCAAACTCAGTTGTTTGGCGCGCGAGAGGGTCAGCGTATCAGGCGGCGCATCTTTGGTCAGAGTCGTCCCTGCCCCCAGCGTGGCGCCCCGGCCCACGGTGACCGGTGCCACCAACTGGGTATCAGAACCGATGAACACATCGTCTTCAATAACCGTGCGGAATTTGTTCACGCCGTCGTAGTTGCAGGTGATCGTCCCGGCGCCGATATTCACGCGACTGCCCACAGTTGCATCGCCCACATAGGCCAAATGATTGGCCTTGGAATGCGCGGCGATCTGTGAGTTTTTCACTTCAACAAAATTACCAATGTGCACGTCAGCCCCCAGAACCGTGCCGGGGCGAAGGCGCGCATAGGGTCCGACAACGGAGCCACTCCCCACCTCCGCATCGTCGATGTGGCAGAAGGGCTGAATGCGTGCGCCCGCGCCGATACGGCAGTTTTTCAGCACGCAGTTGGCGCCAATGCTAACGCCATCGGCAAGATGGACATTCCCTTCAAACACCGCATTGACATCAATACTGACATCCATACCAGCGGTCAACCTACCGCGCACATCGATCCGGGCGGGGTCGGCCAGCATCACACCAGCCTCCATGAGCGCATCGGCGACAGTGCGCTGATGCACCCGCTCAAGCTGCGCAAGTTGCAGCTTGCTATTGACGCCATCGGTTTCCCAGGTGTGGTCGGGGTGCGCCGTGGCAACCGGCATGCCTTCTGCCACGGCCAACGCCACAATGTCCGTGAGGTAGTACTCACCTTGGGCGTTGCGATTGCCCAGCGTCGGCAGCCAGCGCGCCAGCGCAGCGGTCGGCGCAACCAGAATACCGGTATTGATTTCACGAATTGCCCGCTCCGCCTCATCGGCATCTTTCTGTTCGACGATACGCTGTACGTGCCCATCCACACGGACAATCCGACCGTAACCGGTGGGGTCATCGAGCTGGGCCGTCAACAAGGCCAAGCGATCTGTACCGGCCACCGCCAGCAAGCGCTGCAGCGTGGCGACACGCGTCAGTGGCACATCACCATACAGTACAAAAGTCAGCCCCTGTGGGACGGCGCCAGCGGGCGTCAGATGCGGCATGGCCTGCAACACGGCATGGCCCGTGCCCAGTTGTGGGTCTTGTAGCGCCCAGGCGATATCCTGATCGGCAAAGCGTTCGCGCACCAACTCGCCACCATGGCCATAGACCACACACAAGCGCTGCGGCGACAAGGCTTGCGCCAAATCGATCACGTGACCGAGTAGAGGCTTTCCGGCAAGCGGGTGTAATACCTTCGGCAAGGTGGAGCGCATACGCTTCCCCATGCCGGCGGCGAGAATGACAATATTCAAGGGTGTCGTCATATCAGTGCAAGGTTTTCACGAAGGCGGTCAGGCCACGCATCAGCATTTCGACAGCGATGGCTGAGAGCAAAAGCCCCATCAGGCGCTCCATGGCGGTCAGCACCTTTTCACCCAACAAGGTGACCAGTTTGCCACTCGCCAGCAAAATAGCGCTTGAGACGGTCATCGCCAGACTAAGCGCAATAACCCACTCCCCCATGCGTTCGGGCTCACGCGACACCAGCAGCATGACCATGGCCATGGCCGACGGTCCGGCAATGGCCGGAACTGCGAGCGGAACAATAAACGGCTCGGTGTGTTCATCATTGCCAAACACCCCCCCGGTAGCCGGCGGGAAAATCATGCGCAAGGCAATGAGAAAAAGCACCACACCACCGGAGATACCCAGTGACACTTCCGACAGCTGTAAAAAACCGAGAATGGACTGGCCAAAAAGCAAAAAGACCAGCAACACGCCAAACGCGATGACACATTCGCGCAGAATGATCTTCCAGCGCCGCTCTGGTGCGACCGCCCGCAGCAAACCTGCAACAATAGGGATATTGCCGAACGGATCGAAGACCAGAAAAAGCAAGAAGGCCGCGGAGAGCAAACTTCCCTGTTCACCCATGGCGACCTCCTTGATCGGGTTGTGTTAAGCGCGGTAAGGAAAGGCTCAACGCGGCAGCGTTGAACTCCCCATCAGAAACTCATCGACTGAACGCGCACATTGCCGCCCTTCGCGAATCGCCCAAACTACGAGGGATTGGCCACGACGCATGTCACCCGCGGCAAATACGCCTTTGACATTGGTGGCATAGGCTTTTCCGCTCTCGGTATCAGCCTTGGCATTGCCACGCGGATCTTTCTCGACCCCAAACGCCGCCAGCACGCCGGACACAGGCTGGGTAAAGCCCATGGCGAGGAACACGTAGTCGGCACGAATCTCGAACTCGGAACCGGCGACTTCCACCATCTTGCCGCCTTGCCATTCCAGCTTGACCGCCTTGACGGCGTGAAGTTTGCCGTTCTTGCCGATGAACTCCTTGGTGCCGATCGACCAGTCACGCGCAGCGCCTTCCTCATGGGAGGAGGAGGTACGCATCTTAAGCGGCCAATACGGCCAGGTCAGCGGGCCATTCTCCTGCTCGGGCGGACGTGGCATCAGCTCGATCTGGGTAATGCTCGCGGCACCATGCCTGTTTGATGTGCCCACGCAGTCAGAACCGGTATCGCCACCGCCAATGACCAGCACATGCTTGCCTTTGACGTTGATCGGGTTGGCAAATTTGCCGGCGTTGTCCCCCGCCACTTCCTTGTTCTGCGGAATGAGGAATTCCAGTGCGTAGTGCACGCCGGGCAGATCGCGTCCGGGCACAGGCAAGTCACGCGGGGTTTCCGAACCACCCGCCAAGACCACCGCATCAAAGTCGGCCTTGAGCTGTTCGGTCGTTACCACCCACTTGGCGTCATTATTGATGCCAAGTGGCATGGCGGCATTGGTCACCATGGTGCTGGTAACAAATTTGACGCCTTCAACTTCCATCTGCGCCATGCGCCAGTCGATCAAGCGCTTGTCCAGCTTGAAGTCAGGAATGCCATAGCGCAACAAGCCGCCAATACGGCTGCTCTTCTCGAATACGGTCACATCATGACCGGCACGCGCCAGCTGCTGCGCGGCCGCCAAACCTGCCGGGCCTGAGCCGACAATGGCGACTTTCTTGCCCGTTTTCTCGGCAGCCGGTTGCGGCACCACCCAGCCATTTTCGCCCGCCTTGTCGATGATCGCGCGCTCGATGGATTTGATGCCGACAGGGTTCTGCTCGATATTCAGCGTGCACGCCGCCTCGCAAGGCGCCGGACAAATACGGCTGGTGAACTCCGGGAAATTGTTGGTCGAGTGCAGCACATCAATCGCCTGGCGCCAGTCGCCGCG
>CAZFSH010000202.1:0-748 GCA_964521935.1 uncultured Propionivibrio sp. | reverse complement strand
GGGAATGATGTTGTTCACGGGGCAACCGTTGTTGCAGAAGGGTATTCCGCAATCCATACAGCGCGCACCTTGTATCTTCGCATCGGCATCACTCAGATGCGGCACGAATTCACGGTAGTGCTTGATGCGGGTTTCCGCCTTCTCGTAGGCGTCAGAAATACGCTTGAACTCGATGAAACCGGTTGGCTTGCCCATTTATGCTTTCTCCAACTCTTTGCTCGTTGCCGCCATTTCACTCAGTGCGCGGCGATATTCATTCGGGAATACTTTGACAAACTTGGCGCGTGCCGTCGCCCAGTTGGCCAAAATGGCCTTGGCGCGTTCGCTACCGGTCAGTTCGGCATGCTCGGTGATCATGCGTTTGAGCTGCGCTTCATCAGTTTCGCCGCGATGCTGACCGTCCTTGGCTTGATCCTTCGCCGCCACGACTTTGTCCAAGCTCACCATGGACTTGTTGCAGCGCGCAGCGAAACCACCATCAACGTCATAAACGTAGGCAATACCACCCGACATGCCCGCCGCAAAGTTGCGTCCGGTCTGCCCCAAGACAACGACGGTACCGCCGGTCATGTATTCACAACCGTGATCACCCGTGCCTTCGACAATGGCTTGCGCCCCCGAGTTACGTACCGCAAAGCGTTCGCCGGCGACGCCGCCGACATACACCTCGCCTTCGGTCGCGCCATACAGCACGGTCTTACCGACGATGAGGTTGTCTTCAGCGGCACCACGGACACCAGTCGGCTAA
>CAZFSH010000201.1:0-5420 GCA_964521935.1 uncultured Propionivibrio sp. | reverse complement strand
TATTGACCGACGCCAATGGATTTCGGGTCGATTTTGACCAGCTCAGCGAGCGGGTCTTGCAGACGGGGGGCGATCGAGACGGCACCACGGATCGAGACGTCGAGATCGGGGAACTCGCGCGCGGCCAATTCCGAGGCGGAATACACCGAGGCGCCGGCTTCGGAGACGACGATCTTGGTCAGCCCCAGTTCGGGGTGCCGCTTCATCAAATCGCCAGCGAGCTTGTCGGTTTCGCGGCTGGCGGTGCCGTTGCCGATGGAGATCAGCTGTACGCCGTGCTTGCTGCACAAGTGGCGCAGCGCATGGAGCGAGCCTTCCCAGTCGCGGCGGGGTTCATGCGGGTAGAGCGTAGCGGTGTCGAGTACCTTGCCCGTGGCGTCGACCACGGCGACTTTACAGCCGGTGCGAATGCCGGGGTCGAGGCCCAGCACGGCTTTCGGGCCGGCGGGGGCGGCGAGCAGCAGGTCGTGCAGATTGCGCGCAAAGACGCGGATGGCTTCCTCTTCGGCGCGCTCACGCAAGGCGCCCATGAGTTCGGATTCGAGATGCAGCGAGAGCTTGACCATCCAAGTCCAGCGCGCGGTTTCACTGAGCCAGCGGTCCGCCGGGCGTCCTTGATCGGCAATGCCGACATGCTTGGCGATCATGGTGATGCAGGGCGAAGCCAGTGGCGGATCAGCCAGCTCGGGTTCGGTTTTCAGCGCCAGACGCAGGACGTCTTCATTGCGCCCGCGGAACATCGCCAGGGCACGGTGCGAGGGTACGGCCTTGAGCGGTTCGCGGAAGTCGAACCAGTCGCGGAATTTGCTGACGGTTGGGTCGTTGCTGGTTTCCTTGCCTTCGGCGACGGTCGAGACGATGAGCGCGTGCTCGTTCAGGTAGCGGCGCAGTTTTTCCAGCAGGGCGGCGTCTTCGGCAAAGCGTTCCATGAGGATCTGGCGCGCGCCATCGAGCGCGGCTTTGACGTCGGGGACGTGTTTTTCCGGTGGTTCTTTGTCCAGGCAAATGTATTTAGCCGCTTCGACTTCCGGGGATAGGCTTGGGTCATCAAACAACGCGTCCGCCAGGGGCTCCAAGCCAGCTTCGCGGGCAATCTGGGCCTTGGTGCGGCGCTTTTGCTTGTAGGGCAGGTAGAGGTCTTCCAGACGCTGCTTGGTTTCGGCGTTTTCGACCTCGTGACGCAATTCGGGGGTGAGCTTGCCTTGCTCTTCAATGCTGGCGAGGATGGCGCCCCGGCGATCTTCCAGTTCACGCAGGTAAATCAGGCGTTCGGCCAGTGTGCGCAGTTGCGTGTCATCGAGGTTGTCGGTGACTTCCTTGCGATAGCGGGCGATGAAGGGCACGGTCGCGCCTTCGTCGAGCAGCTGGACAGCGGCCAGCACTTGCGCTGGGCGAACACCGATTTCTTCGGCAATGCGTTGTTCAATACGGGGCAGCATGACGATCTTCCTGAGACGGGATTTCTGTGGGGGAAGGGCAAAAAGTGGCGCACTATGCCCCAAGGGCGCAGTCATGGCAATGCGCCGGGTCGGAACACTTGGCGCAGGCCAGGGGCTGCGCTAAAGTCTGCTTATAAAACAAGGAGTAGATGCGGATGGCTATGGATGATGATCTGATCGATTTTGCGGAAGAAACCGAGGACGACTCGGCGGCTTCCCGCCAGCCGCCATGGCGGGTGCTGATCGTCGATGACGAACCCGATGTGCACGCCTCGACCAAGCTCGCGGTCAGTGATGTGATGATTTTGGGGCGCCCCTTGCAGTTTCTTCACGCCAACTCGGCGAAAGAAGGCCGCGAAGTCTTGATGCGCGAAAAAGACATCGCCGTCATTCTGCTTGACGTGGTGATGGAAGAAACCGACTCCGGCTTGAAGCTGGTGGAAACCATCCGGCGCGAACTCGATCTCAAGGAGGTGCGCATCATTTTGCGTACCGGCCAGCCGGGCTACGCACCGGAAACCGATGCGGTGCGCGACTTTGATATTAACGACTACAAAACCAAGGGCGATCTGACGCGCAACAAGCTGTTTGCCTCGCTGACTGCCGCGATTCGTTCGTATCAGCAAATTCATGCCATCAACGCCAGTCGGCGCGGGCTGGAGTTGATTTTGTCGGCGAGCAGTCGCTTGATGGCGACGCAGGGTTTGCATGATTTTGCCGTGGGGGTGATTACCCAGTTGGCGGCGCTGTTGCAAGTGAGTCCCGAAGGTCTGGTCTGCGCGCAGACGCATCAAAATAGTCAGGATGACACCTGGCACCCACGCATTGTCGGCGCCGCAGGTCATTATCAGAATTTGATCGACAAGCCGCTGGATGCGCTGCTCGATGAGCGTGTACAAAAGGCCCTGATGCAGTGTCTGGTTGATCGGCAGTCACACTTCACGCGCGAATCAACGGTGCTCTTTTTTGGCAGTGCCACGGGCCAGGATATGGCGGTTTTCCTTGATCTGACGGAGCCGCTGGACGATATCAACCAGAAACTCATCGAAGTTTTCTGCAACAACATCGCCTCTTGTTTTGACAACATTCGCCTGTTCAATCAGCTTAACGCCTCAGCCTATCAGGATGCTTTGTGCCAGCTGCCCAACCGTATTGCGTTGTCGGGCCTGATTGATCAGGCGCGCGCTGATCGTGATGTCAACGAGCGTGCCTTGGTACTGGTGGACATCTGCCGTTTCTCGGAGCTGAATCAGGCGTTCGGGCATTTGTATGGCGACCAATTGCTCAAGGCATTTGGCCAGCGCCTGGTAGCTCGTTTTGGTGGCCAGTCGGTGGTGGCGCGTATCGGTGGCGATACTTTCGGCTTGCTCGGCCTTGAGCGGGAACTGGATCCGGTGGCGATCCAGGAGGCGTTTCGCGAGCCCTTAGCGATTGGCGGACGTGAGGTCGGCGTCCAGATCACAGTGGGGATATTGCGTTTGGCCGATGCCGCCGATGCAGGGGGGACCGGCAGTGATGCCTTGAAGGACGCCAATATTGCCTTGCAGGTGGCCAAGGCTGACAAGCGAGGCCAGCCCTGTTATTTCAGCCGTGACATGGTGCACGACATCAGTGAGCGCGTGCGCTTGCTTGACGAGCTGCGCGTTGCATTTGAGTGTGAGCGCCTGCATGTGGTGTTTCAGCCGCAGTTCAGCTTGCAAACGCGCAAGACGACTGGTGTCGAGGCGCTGTTGCGCTGGCGTACGGATACGGGCGAATATGTTTCGCCCGAGCGCTTCATTCCGCTGGCCGAACATTCAGGCTTGATTGTTGGTTTGGGGGAATGGGTGCTGCGTACGGCGTGTCGTGAAGCGGTGCGCTTGGCCGAAGCCGGCCACCGCTTGCGGATGGCGGTCAATCTTTCCATGGCGCAGATGCGCAGCCCGAAGTTTTTTGTCATGCTTGATGCGGCGCTGGAAGATACCGGCATTGACCCGAAACTTCTAGAACTCGAAATCACCGAATCGATGGCCATGCAGTCGAGTGATGATGTCGTGGGCCAGATTGCGCAGCTCAAGCGGCGGGGTATTGCGGTAGCGATTGATGACTTCGGTACCGGATTTTCGTCATTGGCCTATCTTGAGCAAATGGCGGTCGACCGCCTGAAAATTGACAAGGCCTTTGTCGCTAAGCTCACGGCCGAGAATTATCCGAATTCCATTGCCGCGACGGTGACACAACTGGCCCGCCATATGCAATTGAACGTCATTGCCGAGGGCGTTGAAACCGAAGCACAGCTGGGTTGGCTACGCGATATCGGCGTGCATGAAGGGCAGGGCTGGTTGATTGCCCGCGCCATGCCCGCCAATGAGCTGAAAGACTGGCTCGGTGCCCGTGGTGAGTGAGGCGCGTTGTCCATGCGGTAGTGGCGCCGACTATGCACTGTGTTGCGGGCCTTACCATGCGGGAACTCCTGCACCGACGGCCGAGGCCTTGATGCGCTCGCGCTACAGCGCCTTTGTGCTGCGTCACGAACCCTATCTGTTGGCGACCTGGCATGCCAGCACGCGCCCTGCATCCTTGGCGCTGGACGATGAGCCGGGGCTGCGCTGGCTGGGCTTGGAGGTGCGGCGACATACGCAAATTTCCGACACCCGCGCACAGGTGGAGTTTGTCGCCCGCTCAAAACTGGCTGGTAAGGCGCATCGTTTACATGAAGTCAGCGATTTCGTGTGCGAAGATGGCCGCTGGTATTACGTGGCTGGCGAATTCACGGCATAGACTCACACCCTGGACATTACCGCTTTGGCCCGCAGTGACTACGTTGGAGGTGAAAATGAACTTGGGTAACTACATGATGAAGGCGTTGGTAGCATTGAGCGCAAGCTTGATCTTTGGCTTGGCGCATGCTGATCTGGCGAGCTTGACCAACAAAGATGCGGCGGCCGGTATGAAAGAAGCCCTGACGCGCGGTGCGCAAATGGCGGTTGATCAATTGGGCAAGACGGATGGCTTTTTCGGCAATGCGGCGGTGAAAATTCCGCTGCCAGAGTCGCTGGAGAAAATTGAGGGACTGGCGCGTAAGTTCGGTATGGCAAAGCAGGCCGACACGCTGGTGGAGACGATGAATCGGGCGGCGGAGGCGGCCGTGGTTGAGGCCAAACCCCTGCTGGTGGCGGCGGTGAAAACCATGTCGGTGAATGATGCCAAGCGCATTCTTACTGGCCCCCCGGATGCGGCCACGCAGTATTTTCGCGAAGCCACATCGACACAACTGATGCAAAAGTTTCTGCCCATCGTGAAGAAAGCCACAGCAAAGGTGCAGCTCACCGAGCAATACAACGCTTACGCCGGTAAGGCGGTGAAGTTGCATCTGCTGGATGAAAAAGACGCCAATCTGGATAGTTATGTGACGCAAAAAGCCATTGATGGTCTTTTTGTCATGATTGCCGAGCAGGAAAAGCAGATTCGCCAAGACCCGGTGGCTACCGGCAGCAATTTGCTCAAGAAAGTGTTTGGCGCACTGGGGCAGTAACTGTGAAAACTTCGATCCTGAAAAATTCCTTCATCCTCGTCGTGGTGCTTGGTTTGATGGCGGCTGCATATATTGGGGTGGCGTTGACCTGGAGCTATTCGGATGGCGAGCGTGCTGGTTTCATGCAAAAACTGTCACGCAAGGGCTGGATTTGTAAGACGTGGGAAGGCGAGTTGTCCCTCATTGCCATTCCCGGCGCTGCACCAGAGAAGTTTTACTTTACCGTGCGCGAGGATGCGGTCGCAAAGCAGCTGGAGGCCTTGATGGGCAAGCGTGTGTCGCTGCAATATGAACAACACAAAGGTCTGCCGACTTCCTGCTTTGGTGAGACCGACTATTTTGTCTCGGGCGTGAAGCTGACTGATTGAGAACACGCCCTAAGGGCATTTACGTACTCGCCGGGTGCAGTTGCTGCGGACGAATCTGCACCATGCCGCTGTCGGTGCCAATGCAGTATTCCCCGTCTT
>CAZFSH010000200.1:0-5457 GCA_964521935.1 uncultured Propionivibrio sp. | reverse complement strand
CCCCCGCCCCCGGGCCCCGCCGCGCCCCCCCCGCCGCCCCGCCGCCCCGGAGGCAGTATCGGGTGCGGATTCTTTCTCTTTTTGGCTGGCGACTTTATTGTTCAGCACGGAAGAAAAGCTTTCGCCGCCGGCGCCATCTATCGCCGATGCGCCATTCGCGGCTTTGCTGTTCTCGGCGCGCAGGCCAGCCAAGGGGTTGCTCGCCGCTAACGCGCGCTGGGTGGACAGATCAGACATAAACGCAGGCTCCAATAAAGCAGTGTGGAACCATAAACGCAAAAGTCGTACCAGAGCTTTGCGGTACGCCGGGTTGGGAACTCAGCCGTGAGGTGAGCTATCGTCGGACTCGTGGCCAAACGGGTCGTCGCCGTAGCCAAATTGGCGTGATGAGCGTTCATCGACGGCTTTTTGTTCGCTACGTTGTGCGCGCCGGTTGGCGTCTTCCCGGTGCCGGTCAGCCAGGGTGTCGTAGGCTTTGACGTTGGTGCGCCGATTGAGCCAGGCTTGCTGGCCACGTGAGGTGCGTTCCTGGCTATTGGCGAGCATGGCGCGTGCCTGGTCGACGGCGCCATCGAGCTTGATCAGGAAATTGCGAAAATTTTGCCATTCACTCGGAGCAATGCCATTTTGCGAGGCCGTAACGAAACGCGCTTGATATTCGGCACGGTATTCCACTAGCAGATCTAGCCGTTTCTGGGCTTCGGTCTGGCTCGACATGAGTTCGCCCAAGCGCCGGGCGGCATCGTCAAGGCGCAGTTGCGAAACATCCAGTAGGGTTTGCAGAGGGAAGCGAGTGACCATAAGGCAGAATTATGGGCGGCGATCCTGGGGCGGGCAAGTACATTTACCCGCACCTTCGTTGGTAAGCTGATTGGCAGTGCTACCGACGGGTTTACCTGCCGCCAAAAATCTGCCCCATCTGTTGCCAGGCGTCCGCTAATGAGGCTTGTTCATCAATGCGCTGCTGCAGGAAGGCCTCGAACACGGGATTGAGGCGAATCGCTTGGTCCAAAATCGGGTCAGAACCGGCCGCATAAGCGCCGACCGCAAGCAAATCACGGGCACGTTGATAGCGCGAGTAGAACTGCTTGAATTGCCGGACCTGGGCAAACTGGTGGGCGTCGATCAGGTTCGGCATCACGCGGGAGATGGATTGTTCGATATCAATAGCCGGGTAGTGGCCGGCGTCAGCGAGCAGGCGGCTGAGCACAATATGACCGTCGAGAATGGCGCGAGCGGCATCTGCGATAGGGTCTTGTTGGTCGTCGCCTTCTGCCAGCACCGTATAGAAGGCGGTGATCGAGCCGCCGCCAGCCATGCCGTTGCCCGCGCGCTCAACGAGTTGTGGTAGCCGCGCAAAAACGGATGGTGGGTAACCACGGGTGACCGGTGGCTCGCCGATTGCCAGGGCGATTTCCCGTTGGGCCATGGCGTAACGGGTGAGCGAGTCCATGATCAGTAGCACATGCTTGCCCTGATCGCGAAAATATTCGGCGATGGCTGTCGCGTAGGAGGCGCCTTGCAGGCGCAGCAGTGGGCTGACATCGGCGGGCGCGGCGACGACGACCGAGCGCGCCCGGCCTTCTTCGCCCAGGTTCATCTCAATAAATTCTTTGACCTCGCGGCCGCGTTCGCCGATCAGGCCCACCACGATCACGTCGGCCGCGGTGTAGCGCGCCATCATGCCCAGCAGTACGCTTTTACCCACGCCCGAGCCGGCAAACAGACCGAGCCGTTGGCCGCGCCCTACCGTGAGCAGGGCGTTGATGGCGCGAATGCCGACATCCATGGTGTCGCGGATCGGCTCGCGTTGCAGGGGGTTGAGCGGCCGGCTCGCTAGTGAGCGCGACTCGAGTGGCCCCCTCGAACTCAAGGGCCCAAGGCTATCGAGAGGGCGGCCATTGCCATCCACCACGCGACCAAGCAGCGCCTCACCCACAGGCAAATGCTTTGCCCGGTCTTTAATGCGCTGGGTCGGGGCTAATGGCTGACCGGGGCGTGGCGTTTCAGCAGGGCTGTCTTGTGCCGTAACCAAGGCGCCGGGAGAGAGTCCGTAGACGTCCTCACTGGGCATCATGAACAGGCGTTCACCGGCAAAGCCCACGACTTCCGCCTCGACGGCTTCGCCACCAGGGATGTGAACATTAGCGGTAGCGCCAAGGGGCAGCTTCAGGCCGCTGGCTTCCATGACCAGTCCGTTGATGCGGGTAAGCCGACCTGCCAGCAGATAGGGGGCGGCGTCGTGCACTTGCTGGCGACAATCGGCCAGGCAGTTGCGCAGTGCTTGTGGGTTCACTCGTTGGCCTCGTCCGCAGGTTCAGCTGAGTGCTTGTTCACGCCCTTTTCTTTCACCGTTTCCGCTGCTTGAGCGGGCTGCGTTTCGATCCCTTTATCTTTATCTACTACCCGCTCTTCAATAATGGGCTCTGCGACGAGCGGCATGCTTTTGCCTATGGTGTCGAGCACGCGGCGCCAGCGTGTTGCCAGCGTGGCATCGAGATGGCTGCCGCCCACATCGATCACCACGTCGCCGCGTTGCAGCTTGGGGTTTTCGTGCAGGCGATGGCCCAGATGGGCGAGCGTATCGCCGGCATAAAGCCGTGCGAGCGAGGCATCTTCAGGGTGAAGGTGAATGGAGGCATGCTGAATCGGCAGCTGGGCGAGCGCTTCGTGCACCACATCGACCACGCTCTCGGGTTGCGTTGCGACGGTGTGGGCGACGACTTTGCGCGCGACTTCCAGTGCCAGGTTGAGCAATTCGTCGGCCACGGCGGCATCCAGGCCCTTGATCTGACTATCCAGCTGCTGGACCAACTCGGTGAGTTGCTCCACCTGAACTTTTCCCAGCGCTTCGCTTTCGCGCCGGCCGGCAGCTTCACCCTCGCTCTTGCCCCGTTCGTAGCCTTCGTCATAGCCGGCTTTGCGGCCCTCGGCAAAGGCTTCCTGGTAGGCCGCGTCTTTCAATGCGGAGAGCTCTTCCTCGCTAAAAGTCAGCCGCTGTGGGACGGCGCTGGCATCCTCCGTGGGCACCTCGGGCAGCGTTTCGACGCGCACTTCCGCCACAGCAGCATCGGCAGGAGCAACGCTATCGAAACTGGCGAGCTCCCAGCGTTCCCAAGCGGTTAAGCCTGGCTTGGCGGGCATGGTTGCGGAACGCTGACTGGCTTACACATAGGCATCGTCGCCACCGCCACCCAGATTGATCTGGCCTTCTTCGGCCAAGCGGCGGGCAATTTTGAGAATTTCCTTTTGCTCACGCTCGACTTCGGAGAGCTTGACCGGGCCTTTCGACTCCAGATCTTCGCGCATCATTTCGGCAGCACGCTGCGACATGTTTTTGAAGATCTTCTCGCGCATTTCGGCGGACGAGCCCTTGAGTGCAATGATGAGCGAGTCCGATTGCACTTCGCGCAGCATGGTCTGGATGCCGCGATCATCGACGTCAAGCAGATTTTCGAAGACGAACATTTCGTCGAGAATTTTCTGCGCCAGCTCCGGGTCGTATTCGCGGACATTGTCCATGATGCCGGTCTCGGCGGCCTGGCCGACGAAGTTGAGGATTTCTGCCGCATGGCGGATGCCACCCATGGCAGATTTCTTGACGTTGGTCGAGGCGCCGGCGAGTACGCGGGTCATGGCTTCATTGAGCTCACGGATGGCGACAGGCTGGACACCATCAAGCGTCGCCACACGCAGGAGTACGTCGTTGCGCAGGCGGTCGGTGAAATGTTTGAGGATATCGCCCGCCTGGTCAAAGTCGAGGTGCACCAGGATGGTAGCGATGATCTGCGGGTGCTCATTGCGAATCATGTCGGCCACCGTGGCGGCGTCCATCCACTTCAGGCCTTCGATGCCGGCCGTGTCACCGCCTTGCAAAATGCGTCCGATCAGGTTGGCGGCGCGG
This sequence comes from uncultured Propionivibrio sp., assembly GCA_964521935.1. Classification (GTDB taxonomy): domain Bacteria; phylum Pseudomonadota; class Gammaproteobacteria; order Burkholderiales; family Rhodocyclaceae; genus JADJEF01. The sequence goes on along the minus strand of CAZFSH010000200.1, from coordinate 1,553 downwards.
TCGTCGCCCAGTGCCTTGGTGAGCATGGCCTTGATGACTTCTTCACTGACCTGAACGGGGGCGCCTTTGGCCGATTCGGCGGTAAATTCGTCGATGACCTCCTCGATACGTTCACGCGGCACCTGTTTGAGCGCCGCCATCGCGTGACCGATTTTTTGTACCTCTTTGGGGCCGAGATTTTTGAGAATCTCGGCCGCCTCGTCTTGTCCGAGGGCAAGCAGGAGGATGGCGCTGCGTTCGACCGGGTCGTTCCCGTCTTTAGGTGCCGCCGGCATCCATCCACTCCTTGATCATGTGCGCCACTGCTTTCGGGTCTTTCTTCGCGATTTCGCGTGCGGCGGCGATCTTACGCTCGTACTCATGATGCGGATCGACGGTGTTGATATGCTCCAGATCGACCAACTCATTTTCTGCCGCCAACTCTTCCTCGGTCGGCTCAGGCGGTGGCGGAGGCATCATCTTGTCTACCACGGGCTTGAGCAGGCGCGTCCAGATCATGAAGACGATGCCACCAATGACCAGGTAACGAGCCAGTTCCTTCATGAGTGCGATGAACTCGGCATCACGCCACAACGGAGTGCCAGGAATTTCCTCTTTCTCGTCCGGGGCGAAGGGCGCGCTGGCGACGTTCAGGGTATCACCGCGCTCAGTCGAGAAGCCCATGGCTTCGCGGGCCAGATCGTTGATCTGCTTGAGCTTTTCGGGAGGGAAGGGGATTGGGTTGGTTTTGCCGGTTTTGGCGTCGGTTTCGGTTTCCTGATTGACCACTACGGCCACGGAAAGGCGCCGAATCGCACCGGGAACGCCTTTGGTATGGCGCACCGTTTTATCGACTTCGTAATTGACCGTGGCGTTGCGTGAGTAGTTGATGTTGCTGTTGGCTGAAGCGCCAGTGCCGGTGCCGGGCACGGGAGGCGTGGTGATAGGGGCTGTTGCCGGTGCTGGCGCCTGATTGGTCAGTGCGCCGGGGACACCGATAGCGCCAGGGGTACCGGTGCCGGACTCGGTGGTTTGCTGACTGCGAATGGCGGTTTCCGGTGTCGGGTTGGGGCGGTAATTTTCGGCGACCTGATCGAATACCGAAAAATCCACGTCTGCGGTGACTTGCGCGCGCACATTGCTGCCGCCAACTACCGGAGCAAGAATGGTTTGGATTCGCTTGATGTAGTCAGCCTCCAGCTCACGCACGTATTTGCGCTGACCGGGGTCGAGCCCGGCTTCTTGCAACGGGTCACGCTTTTGCGAGATCAGGGTGCCGTTCTGGTCAATAACGCTGACATTCTGGGCATTGAGCTGGGGGACGCTGGAGGACACCAGATGCACGATGCCGGCGATCTGCGCGGCTTCCAGAATGCGTCCCGGACGAAGATTGACAATGACCGATGCGGTGGCCTTTTGATCGTCGCGCAGAAAAGCGGTTTGCTTGGGGATCGCCAGATGCACGCGCGCGCCTTGCACCGAAGCCAGTGAGGCGATGGAGCGTGACAATTCGCCCTCCAGGCCGCGCTGATAGTTGATCTGTTCGGCAAACTGGCTGATGCCCAGCTTCTGGT
>CAZFSH010000199.1:0-5494 GCA_964521935.1 uncultured Propionivibrio sp. | reverse complement strand
CCGAAGAAGCTGGCGGCGCTGGTGGCATTACGGAACATCGTGACAAAAATCACCTCTTGCCAGAAGCCCATCTCTGAACCCACCTTGGGGATCAGTGTCTCACGACCGAGGAAATACGAGGTATCCATCGTGTCAAAGCTCAAGCCCTGTTCAGCGCACCACTCCAGCGCTTGTGGGAGATTGGGCTGTTCCATGAAGCCGTAAAACACCTTCACTTGCCAGAACGCGCTGGGCAAACTGGCGGTAACGATACGTTGCGCTTCCGCGACGTGAGGAACATCGAGAATATTGACCGAGACCAGCACGACCCGTTCATGCAAGGCCTTGTAATGCTTGAGGCTGTGCAACATGGCATGCGGAATATCCTCGACATCGGGCGTCAAAAACACCGCCGTACCGGGCACGCGCGTCAAGTGACCATCAATACCGGCAACAAAGGATTTGACGTCAATGGCGTCCTCGGCCAGACGCTGCGCAAGCAGATTACGCCCCTGCTTCCAGGTGATCAGCAGCACGAACAACAGTGCGCCAAAGAGCAGCGGGAACCAGCCGCCATCGGCAATCTTGACGGTATTGGCCGAGAAAAACCCCACATCAATCAGCACAAAGGGCAAGGCGCCCAGCAAGGCACGCCCGGTTGACCAGCCCCAGAGGTAGCGTGCCACCACAAAGGCCAGCACGTCGGTGATCAGCATGGTGCCCGTCACCGCAATCCCATACGCAGCGGCCAGTGCTGAGGAACTGCCAAAGCTGATCACCAGCACAATGATGGCGGCAAGCAAGGCCCAGTTCACGCCCGGCAGGTAGATCTGGCCAATATGCTCACCGGAGGTGTGTTTGATTTCCATGCGTGGCGCGAAACCCAGTTGCACCGCCTGCTGCGTCATGGAGAAAGCGCCGGTAATAACGGCTTGCGAGGCGATCACGGTCGCGGCTGTGGCGAGTATGACCATCGGGTAGAGCAAGGCGTCCGGGGCCAGGTGGTAGAAAGGGTTGGCGATTTCTTCCGGGTTACGCAAGAGCAAGGCGCCCTGCCCGAAGTAGTTGAGCACCAAGGCCGGTAGCACCAACACGAACCACGCCAGCTGAATCGGCTTGCGCCCGAAATGCCCCATGTCGGCATAGAGCGCTTCGGCACCGGTCAGCGCGAGCACCGACGCACCGAGGGCAAAGAAGCCGAGCAAGCGGTTGCTGGCAAAAAACTCCAGTGCGTACGCAGGGTTAATGGCGGCCAGGACGGCAGGCGTTTCGAGGATGCTGTTTACCCCCAGCACGGCGAGGACCAGAAACCACAGCACCATGATCGGCCCGAAGAGCACGCCCACACTGGCCGTACCACGTCGCTGCGCCAAAAACAGGCCGACCAGAATGACCAAGGCAATCGGCAGCACATAGGGCTTGAAGGCTGGGGTCGCGACCTCCAGCCCTTCCACAGCCGAGAGCACGGAAATGGCCGGCGTGATGACGCCATCGCCATAGAACAGTGCTGCGCCGAACAAGCCCAGTACGATGATGAGCCGACGCTTGAGGGAGTTTTCCGGCAGAGGTCGCAAGGCCAGCGCCATGAGCGCCATGATGCCGCCCTCGCCCTTGTTATCGGCACGCATGATGAAGCTCACGTATTTCAGGCTGACCACAATCATCAGCGACCACAAAATCAGCGAGAGGATGCCCAGGACGTTATCGTGCGTAATCGGCACCGGATGATGCGCGCCGCCGAAAACTTCTTTGATGGCGTACAGCGGGCTGGTGCCGATGTCGCCATACACAACGCCGAGTGCCGCCAGCGACAATGCCGCCAAGCGTGTTTTGCTTTGATCCGTAGTCATGGTGTGGAATCAGAGGGTCTGGTCTATGGGTAAGAGAAAACGGTAACCCACACCCGTTTCGGTGAGCAAAAACTGGGGTTGGGTTGGGTCAGCTTCGAGCTTCTGGCGCAAGCGGCCGACATAAACGCGCAGGTAATGACCGTGCTCACTGTGCCCTGGTCCCCAGACCTGCTGCATCAGATAGCGATGCGTCAGCACCTTGCCTGGATTGGCCAGAAACACCGCCAGCAGCTTGTATTCATGCTGGGTCAGATGCAGGGCTTCGCCTTGGCGACTAACCTGGTGATGGGCGAGATCCACCTCAATCTCGCCAAAATGATGCTGCGCGCCGGTGTCGCCATGTCGCTGATAGCGCCGGAGCATGGCACGCACACGCGCACGCAACTCACCGACGCCAAAAGGCTTGGTCAGGTAGTCGTCTGCCCCGGCATCAAGCGCATCAATTTTGTCCTGCTCGGCAATGCGCGCCGAGAGCACGAGAATGGGCACCGACGACCAGGTTCGCAGATCACGGATAAAGCTGACGCCATCACGGTCAGGCAAGCCCAGATCGAGAATGACCAGCTGTGGCGGTGTGTCTGCCGCTGCCGCCAGGCCGGTTGCCACGCTGTCCGCCTCGATCGGCTGGCACGCCTCATCACGCAAGGCGGCGCAGACAAAGCGGCGAATGTGCGCTTCGTCCTCAACTACCAGAACGGGTGGAGGCGCGGCCATCATGCCTCGTCCTCCTCAACCAGGGGCGGCGTCCCCAAGGGCAAGCGAAATTCAACGCACGCCTTGCCGTCATGATTCTCAGCATGGATGTCGCCATGATGGGCATCAATGACCGCCTTGCAAATCGCCAAACCCAGTCCGACGCCAGGCACTGGCGACTCATCCACCCCGCGCACAAACATCTGAAAAACACGACCGATGCGTTCCGGGGGGAAGCCCGGCCCGTCGTTCTCAACGCGCACCACCAGCTCGTTTTCTGTACGGGTAACCGTCAGCGTAATCGCCGCGCCCTCTGGCGAATACTTGCCGGCGTTATCGAGCAGATTGCACAGCACCCGCTCGATCAGTACCGCATCAACATAGACAAGCGGCAGGTCTTTGGCGACGGAGGTGCTCACTTGGCGCCTACCCAGCGCCGGCAGGGCAATACGCAAGCTGCTCCCCACCACCTCGTCAAACGGTTGCCAGGCACAGCGCAGCGCCGTACGTTGCCCATGCAGACGCGCCATGTCGAGCAGATCGGCGAGCAGTCGGTACATGGTTTGCGCCTGCTCACGGATAACGGTAGCGGTCTCCAGCGCTTGCGGCCCCGCGTCGGCATCGTCGGAATCGTTGGCGGCCACCTGCACCAGGGTATCCGCCAACCCGACCAAGGTGGTCAACGGCGTACGCAGATCGTGCGAAAGGGAAGACAGCACCGATGTACGCAGTCGTTCTTCCGTGACGCGCAACTGCGCCTCTTGCGCGGCCTGCACGTAATGCAAGCGCTCAATCGCGAGGGCGACCAGTGAGGCCAGCGCCAGAATCGCCGGACGCGAGCGCCGCAGGCATGTGGTGTCATCGGTCGGCGGCGTAAGCGCGAGAACGCCGAGCACCCGCGTCGACGCACGCAGCGGAAAAAACGCCACAGCAATGCCCGTCCCCGCCAAGGAATCGGCCTCAACGAGCTCATTGCGACAGTAAGCCGACTCGGCAAAGCTGCGTTCAATTTTGCCCAATTCATGATCCGCCTTACCTTGCGTCGCCAACTCCCCCGCTTCGTTGGCCAACAGCACGCTCGCCGCCAAATCGTGACTGGCCAGGTATACGCGCGCCGTTTCAATGACCTGATCCCGCGTCAGCGCTCCCGCCATGTCCCGCGCCGCTTCGTAAAGACGGCGTGTCGCGTTTTCGCTGGCCAGCGCCTGGGCCGTTTGTTCGTGCAAGCGTGCAACGAGATGCGTGGTCAACAAGCCCACGGTCAGCATCACGGCAAAGGTGACCAGATACTGGGCATCGTCAACCGCAAAGGACAAGTGAGGCAAGACAAAAAAGAAATCAAACAGGCCGACGCAAGCAAAAGCCGCCATCACCGCCGGCCCACGCCCCAGGCGCGCGGCGACGAGAAACACCGCCAGCAAAAATAGCATGACGATGTTCGCCTGATCGAGCACCAAACGCAGCGGAAGCGCCAACGCCGCCGTCAATCCGCAGACCAATAAGGCCAGTGCATAAGGCTTGGCGCTGGCTCGACCCGATACCGAAGGGGGTAATTCCGTAGACATGGACTGGCGGCGAGTGGTGAGAGTCATGAATTGGGCGTCAGTGTGCAATAGGTCACGTAAATATGGTGTAAACGCCAACGTACTGATGCTCCTGGGTATTGCGACCAGACCAAGCTAACGCCCCTTTACTCCCACCACTGAGGCCACTCGTGCCGGCGAATAGCCTTATTCACCGACAGATATAAGCAAAGCAGTATTTGGTATTTAGCCGGGGCGCATGAGGTGACTACACTGCCGCCATCGACATTTACTCTGGAGTCATCCATGACCACCTCTGTCCAAGCTCGCCGCAAATTTCTCTCCGCCACCGTGTTCACCCTGGCAACCGGTGTACTGGCCGGGATCGCCATCAGCGCCAGCCCTGCCCGTGCCGCCGACGTCACGCTGCTCAATGTCTCCTACGACGTCGCCCGCGAGCTGTACAAAGACCTGAACCCGGCTTTCATTGGTCAGTGGCGCGTCAAGACCGGCGATCTGCTGACCGTGAATCAATCGCACGGCGGGTCGAGCAAGCAGGTCATGGCGGTCGCCGCCGGGCTGGAAGCCGATGTGGTGACCATGAACCAGCCGCCGGATATCGACATGCTGGCGGATAAAGGCCTGGTGGCCGCCGACTGGCGCAAGCGTTTCCCCAATGAGGCGGCGCCCTACACCTCGACCATGGTGTTTCTGGTGCGTAAGGGCAACCCCAAGGCGATCAAGGACTGGAGCGATTTGATCAAGCCCGGCCTGCAAGTGATCGTGCCCAATCCGAAAGTCACCGGCAATGGCCGCTACACCTACCTGGCCGCCTACGGTTACGCGTTGCGCGGTGCCAAGGGCGCTGACGCGGACAAGAACGTGGCCGCCAAAGACTTTGTCAGCAAGCTGTTTGCCAACGTGCCCGTGCTCGATGGCGGCGGCCGTGGCGCCACCACCACCTTCACGCAACGTGGCATTGGCGATGTGCTCGTCACCTTTGAAGCCGAAGTGCAAATGATCGAAGACGAAATCGGCAAGGGGCAGTTCGAGGCCGTCTACCCGAGCATCAGCATCGAAGCCCCCGCACCCGTGGCCGTGAATGAAAAAGTCACCGCCAAGCGCGGCACCGCCGCCGTGGCCAAGGCTTACCTCGATTACCTCTACACGCCGGAGGCACAGGAGATCATTGCCAAGCACAACCTGCGTCCGCGCAATGCTGCCGTGTTCAAAAAATACGCCGCCAACTTCCCCGCCATACAAACCTTCACGGTGGAGAGTCTGTTTGGCAGCTGGGCCAACGCCCACAAAACGCACTTCGCGGATGGTGGCGTGTATGACCAGATTTTTGTGCGCAAGTAAGCGCAACACCTCCATCACGCCGTCCCACAGCAACTGACTTTTCATCCATGTTCGCTTCCTCCAATCGCCGGGTTCTGCCCGGCTTCC
>CAZFSH010000198.1:0-5498 GCA_964521935.1 uncultured Propionivibrio sp. | reverse complement strand
CTCAGGTATGAAGAGGGTTACGCTCCATACTCTCTCAAGTCTCGAAGAACTTAATTTATGGCTAACGCAAAATCTTGAGGAGCTTTCTTTAAAAGATTTGACCCAACTAAAGAAGCTTTCCTTGAGTGACTTAGCGTTAATAATTATGACGTTGCAGACTACACCATACACAAACTCGTCGGTATTGACCAAACGAAAAGAAAGTCAGTCGCTGTGGGACGGCACCAGCGAGCCAAACTTCACTGCCTCATTCCATAGCGACGGCCAGCGGTTTGTCCAGCAACAGTGGTGATCCGCATCGGGGACAATGCGCACGCTGGGGCGCCGCGCTGCTGGAAATTGTGCAGAGAACGCCTGAAGCAATTGCGGCGGGATAACGCTATCGTTGGCGCCGACAAAATGCCACTGCGGGATTCGCGTCAGCGCCGCGATCTGGTCTGCCGGATTCAACGAGCCGCTCAAGGGGGTAACACGGTGATGGCGCGTCCATGCGGCGTGATCGAGGTTGCCGGCGACCGTCACCAAGCGCACCACATCATCGCGCTGAACAGCCACCAGCGCCGCCACCGCTGCGCCACCGGAATAACCGACGAGCGTCAATCGTTTTGCAGAAAGCTGTTGCTTAAGCTGGTCGATCACGGCATTGGTCGCGGTAATGACATCGGGTGCAAAACGCGCCGATGTCCAGAATGCGGTGGTGCAGCGTTCGTTACGTACATACTGACACGGGCGCGCCACATAGGCAGCGTTGCCCACGGGTTGTGTCAGGGCCAGTTGCAAGGCCAGCGGCTTAATCGGCGTCGGGTCGGTTGAGGGTGTGCTGCCACTGAGCCACGCCAAGCCATCGCCTTCGATATAAATCGCCAGATCATCACTGGCGCTAATCGGCTCGGGCGCATAAGTCTGCAGCGGAAACCACGGTGTGCTCACAACACGACCACGCCATCCGGCCGCCAGCGCCAGCGCATCGGCCTGCGTCATCCGCACGGTCGGCGTCGGTAAGGTCGAACAGGCTGGCAAGAAGATAGCCAGCAGAAATAGTGTAATCCATCGCATCGGCACACTATAAGCAATACGATTGCGCGGCTGCAGAGGAAATAAAGCCCGGTGATTGCTGAACACACCAGCCCGTACTAAGGCAGGCTCGGTCCCACATCCGCCACAGCGAGAAGAGCATATTTCGCTTGACTACCTTGTAGCGCAATAGTTTTTCAGCGAATGGGTTTTCAGCTTTTCTGTGCTGGCGCCCGATTGGCGAGCAAATCTGCCGTATGCCGGGCAATCATCCATTCTTCGTTGGTGGGCAGCACCAACCCAGTGACACGGCTATCGGCAGTAGTAATGCGCGTCTGCTTGTTGTCGTTAGCGGCGTGATCGAGGGTCACACCCAACCATGCGGCGGCGGCACACACGGCTGCGCGTACGGGCGCGGCGTGTTCGCCTATGCCACCGGTAAACACCAGCGCGTCCAGTCCGCCCAGGGCGGCGGCAAGCGAGCCGATTTCGCGGCTGATGCGGTAGCAGAACAGGGCGACGGCCTCTTGCGCGCTGGGGTGATCCGAGGCGAGCAATTCACGCATGTCTTGCGAAATGCCAGAAACTCCCAGCAGACCGGACTCTTTGTAGATCAGATTGGTCAAGGCCTTGGCGTCCATATGATGCTGATCCATCAGATAGAGCATGACGCCCGGATCAAGCGCGCCGGTGCGGGTGCCCATCATGAGGCCATCGACCGCGGTAAAGCCCATGGTCGAGGCAACGCTGCGGCGCTGGTGCATGGCGCACATCGACGCACCGTTACCCAAGTGCGCGACGATCACGCGACCATCAGCCTTGGCGCCCAGATGCTGGGGCAAGACGCTGGCGATATATTCATACGACGAGCCGTGAAAACCATAGCGGCGCACGCCTTCGTCGAAATATTTGCGCGGCAGCCCGAAACGTTGGGCGACTTCCGCCTGGCTACGGTGAAACGCCGTATCAAAACAGGCGACCTGAGGCACCTCAGGCAAGGCCAAACTCATCGCCTTGATGCCATTGAGATTGTGCGGCTGATGCAGGGGGGCCAGATGCACCAAGGCAGTCAGGCTGGCGATGATCTCGGTGTCGAGAACGACGGGGGCAGAAAAGTCCTTGCCGCCATGCACCACCCGATTGCCAATGCCGGTGATCTTCCAGCCGGCTTCGTGTTCGTGCAGCCAGCGCACCAAAAACGCCATGGCCTGCTGGTGCTGACTTTCCAGACTGCCGCTCACTGGGATGTCAAGGTTATCGAGCACCTTGCCGTGCTTGTCTTTGGCACACAAGTGGGCGGTGGCACCAATGCCATCGATCTGCCCTGAGACCTCGGGCAAGTCGCCCAAGGGTAGGGCGAACAGGGCAAATTTGATTGACGACGACCCGGCGTTGAGCGTCAGTATCGCCTCGTTCATCGAGCGCCGCCTTTTTGCTTGCGCTTGGCGTGCGCCATAACGACGGCGATGGCGGTGGACGCCGTACGCGACTCGGCGGAGTCGGCGCGCGAGGTCAGCACGATGGGCACGCGCGCGCCCAACACAATGCCGGCAGACAAGGCATCTGCCAGATATTCCAGTTGCTTGGCCAGCATGTTGCCGGACTCGATATCGGGCACCAGCAAAATGTCGGCTCGGCCGGCAACCAAGGATTTGATGCCCTTGGTGCGCGCAGCGCCGATGGAAATAGCGTTGTCAAAGGCCAGCGGGCCGTCAAGCAGGCCACCGGTGATCTGGCCGCGATCGGCCATTTTGCACAGCGCTGCGGCATCGAGCGTAGCCTGCATTTTCGGGTTCACCATTTCGACGGCAGCGAGTATGGCAACCTTGGGATCTTTGATGTTCATCATGATCGCCAAGTCGATACAGTTCTGCACGATGTCGACCTTGGTTTGCAGATCAGGCGCGACGTTGATCGCGGCATCGGTAATCATCAAGGGGCGCGGGTAGGTCGGCACATCCATAACAAAAACGTGGCTGATACGGCGCGCCGTCCGCAAGCCGGTGTTTTTATCGATCACCGCACTCATCAGCTCATCGGTGTGCAAGGAGCCTTTCATCAGGGCTTCGACAAGACCATCACGTGCCATCTTGACGCAGGCCTCGGCCGCAGCATGGCTATGGGCCACATTGACAAAGCGGCATTCGGACAAGTCCAGACCAAGTTCTTCCGCCAGAGCCCGAATCTTGTCTTCCGGGCCAACCAGGGTCGGCTCAATCAGGCCGCGATCGCGCGCGTAAAGAGCGCCCTTGAGCGACTCGGTGTCGCAGGGATGGGCGACCGCCATGGGAATGGCCAGCAAGCCACGGGTCACGTCAAGCAGATGCTCATAACGCGAGGATTTGGTTTCGGCCAACTTGATCTCGGGCATGCTGGTCAAGGGACGGCGTACTTTTTCGGTCGGCGCAATCACTTCGGCACTGCCGTAAATGACCCGCTCGCCATCCTGATTGACGCAGTTGCAGTCAAAATTGATGTGCTTGTTGTGGGCAAACTTGGCTTTGCAGGTCACCGTGGCAGTGAGCGTATCGCCCACGCGCACGGGGCGTACAAAGTGAAAGCTCTGTTCCACATAAATCGTGCCTGGGCCAGGAAATTGTGTGCCCAGCACATTGGAAAACAACATGCCACCCCACATGCCGTGGCCGACCACTTCGCGAAACTCGGAAGAACTGGCGTATTCCGGATCAACATGCGTCGGGTTCATGTCGCCCGAAATGATGGCGAACATCTGGATGTCCTCCTGACTCAGGGTGCGCACCAGCGTGGATACGTCGCCCAGTTGGATTTCGTCAAAGGTCAGGTTTTCGATGTAGTCGATGGTGTCAAGCGAGGTCATGAGCGTCAGTTCAGGTGAAATTGTTGCGGTGCAGTATAAGACGACATCGAACAAGCGGCGGCGCACCTCACAGCGCTAGAATGCCCGACCTGCTGACGGGGTGAGCGATGCGCCGTCCCACAGCGACTGACTTTTGAATCCCTCTGGAGAACTTGCCGTGCAACTCGTTTGTCTTGACCTTGAAGGTGTCCTCGTTCCGGAAATCTGGATCGAATTTGCCAACCGCACCGGCATTCCCGAGCTGCGCCGCACCACGCGTGACGAGCCGAACTACGACACGCTGATGAAATACCGCCTCGACCTGCTCAAGCAGCACAAACTCGGCCTGCCGGATATTCAGAAAGTCATCAGTGAAATGGGGCCCATGGCAGGCGCCAAGGATTTCCTCGACGCGCTGCGCCGTGACTTTCAGGTGATCATCCTCTCCGACACCTTTTACGAATTCGCCATGCCACTGATGGCGCAGCTGGGTATGCCTGCCTTGTTTTGCCACAAGCTGGAAGCCGACGCCGAGGGCTTTCTGGTGAACTACCACCTGCGCATGCCCAACCAGAAGAAGGAAGCGGTGCAGCGCTTCAAGGAAATCAACTTCAAGGTCATCGCCGCCGGCGACAGCTATAACGACACCGCCATGCTGGGCGAAGCCCATGCCGGCATCCTGTTTCATCCGCCGCAGAACGTCATCGACGAATTCCCGCAGTTTCCGGTGACGATGAACTACACCGAGTTGCGCGCGGAAATCGACAAGGCCTCGAAGCGAATCTAAACGGTGCATCGCGATCGCTTCTTCACGCTGGCCGCCTCCTGCCCGGACGCCAGCGGCATCATCGCCAAGGTCACTGGTTTTTTAGCCGAGCATGGCGGCTGGATACTCGAATCGAACTTTCATTCGGACGCGCTTGATGGCCGCTATTTCATGCGCATCGAGATCAAGGCCGACTCGCTGCCCTTTCATCTGGCCGAGCTGCGCCAGCGCTTTGCGCCGCTGGCGAGCGAACTGCAGATGGACTGGCGAATCAATGATTCAGCGGTCAAAAAACGCGTGGTCATTCTGGTCAGCCAGCAGGAGCACTGCCTTTATGACCTGCTGGCGCGCTGGCAATCAAAAGAATTGAATATTGAAATCCCCTGCGTGATTTCCAATCACGACAGTCTGCGCGGCTTTGTCGAGTGGCACGGCATTCCGTTTCACCACGTACCGGTCACGCCCGACAACAAGGAAGCGGCCTATGCCGAGGTGCAGCGGCTGTTCGACGAGGTGCGCGGCGACACCATGGTGCTGGCGCGCTACATGCAGATTCTGTCGCCGGAACTCTGTGCGAACTACCTTGGACGCATCATCAACATCCATCACAGTTTTCTGCCCAGCTTCGTTGGCGCCAAGCCCTACCACCAGGCCTACCAGCGTGGCGTCAAACTCATCGGCGCCACCTGTCACTACGTCACCTCCGAGCTCGATCAGGGACCGATCATTGAACAGGACGTAATCCGCATCGACCATACCGATGCCGTCGAAGACATGGTGCGTTACGGCAAGGACATCGAAAAAACCGTACTCGCCCGTGGCCTGCGCTATCACTTGGAAGATCGCGTGCTGGTCCATGGCAACAAGACAGTCGTGTTTCGTTAGGTGCAGCCATGAATA
>CAZFSH010000197.1:0-5498 GCA_964521935.1 uncultured Propionivibrio sp. | reverse complement strand
AAGGTTCTTATGCAAAGCCGTCGATTATGAAAAGTAGGCAGAGCAGTTCGCTCTAGATCTAGGTAATCAGGACGTTGGCAAGAGCTCGTACTGTCGAGCACTCGACATAATTTCTGCGGTCGTATGAAGTGGTGGTCCCACTACAGGAGACCGTTATGAAACCTACGACCAGACATCGTGCCGCATCCGAGGTGCAAGAAGCGACAGCGCCCTCTGAACTTATTGCCGAGGAGTTGGCGCGGTACGATCAACATTTGCGCGATGCGCGCGGCTTGGCGGACAGCACCCGCAAGAATTACAAGGATATTGTGGGACGCTTGCTGCGTTGGAAGTGCGAACGGCGATCGTCTCAAATCGCTGACATGCGCCCCGACGAGGTGAGCGGATTTCTTGCCCATCAGTTTGAAGCTTGTCCAACGCCGTCCCATGCCTCGAGGATGAAGTCAGCACTGCGAAGCTATTTGCGGTATCGAACCACCGGCGGTGATCAAATCGATGCGTTGCTGGCGGTCATTCAGAGCCCCGCGCATTGGAACTTGGCGACATTGCCACGAGCCCTAACGCGGGAAGAAGCCGAACGCTTGTTGATCTCCTTTACCGACTGCCGTTTGCCGAAACGCGGCTATGCCATTACTCGGTGTGCTCTCGATTTGGGACTGCGTGCTGGAGAGATCGCGCATCTGAAGATCAACGACATTGACTGGCGCACAGGCACTGTCACGTTGAGAGGGACTAAGTCATTACGTCAGGACGTATTGCCATTACCCTTGGAAACAGGGCAAGCATTGGCCGACTTTCTGCAATGTGAGCGTCCAGTCACTACCCATCCTGCCGTCTTCGTTAGGAAACGTAACGAACAGGATCTGGCCATAACGTCTATGGCGGTGCAGAAGGTGCTCAAGCGAGCCTGCCAACGGATCGGGCTGAAACACGCCAGCGGGCATGCACTGAGGCACACCGTAGCCTGTCGTCTAATCGAGAACGGCAGTTCGCTCAAGGAGGTCGCTGACGTACTCCGTCACCGTTCTCTGAACACGACACTGATCTACGCCAAGCTCGATACCGCCAGGCTGGCAGCCGTTGCCTTGCCGTGGCCAGGGAGCACATCATGAGTGCGCGAGTTGGCTTGCAGAAACGTATCGACGACTATATTGCTGAGCGGCGGCGCCTGGGATTTCAGGTCCGCTCCCGGCACACGCTTCTGAACAGCTTTGCCAAGCATGTTGCTGCTCAGCGCCATCGCGGACCGCTGACGGTCGAACTGATGGCGGATTGGGCGAGACAGGACAAGCGGCAACGAGGAACTCGGGCGACGTGGTCTACGCGTCTGGTCCTGCTCCGGCATTTCATCCACTATCTGAAACAGTTCGAGCCGGATACTGAAGTGCCCGACGAAATGATCTTCGGGCCAGGGACAAGGCGCGTGGCTCCGCACATTTATAAAGAAGCGGAGGTCGTGGAATTACTTGCCGCTACCCACACACTGGGGCCACCCGGCAGCATACGCGCAGATACTTACCAGACCTTATTTGGCCTGATGGCATCCACCGGGCTGCGTGTTTCCGAGGCCATTCATCTTCGTGATGCTGATGTCGACCTCAATCGCGGGATGCTGACCGTGCGACAGACCAAATTCGCCAAGTCGCGCCAACTGCCTGTACATCCCACTACCGTCGCCGCATTGGCACGTTACCGACGACTGCGTGCCGTCCATGTTCCCACAGCGGATGACATGCCATTTCTCATTAGTAGTCGCGGACAACGCTTGGGCAGGCCCCTCGGCGAGCGCCAGGCCCATCGCGTCTTCAATGCGCTGCGGGACGGTTTAGGTTGGGTCAATCGCGGTGGGCACGACGCACAACGTTTGCATGATTTACGGCATACCTTTGCCGTCAGACGCTTGATGCGCTGGCACGCGGATGGCACCGACATCGAGCAAATGATGCTGGCTCTGTCGACTTACCTTGGGCACGCCAAGATTGTCTACACCTACTGGTATCTCACGGCCGTGCCGGAGTTGATGGCGCTGGCCGGCGGCAAGTTCGAGCGCTTCGCCAATTGTGAAGGAGACGGCGATGCGTAAGCAATCCAAACAACCGCCGTCATTTGCCGCACTGGTTCAAACCTATTTCGCCGAGTATCTGACGCAGCAGCGGGCGCTCAGTCCACAAACCATTGCGACCTACCGTGATGCCTTCATGTTGTTTCTTGCCTTTGCCGAGACTCGTTTGGGCAAATCGCCAACAGCCATGAAACTCGCGGATGTCACGCCCGATCTGCTCATGTCATTCCTCGATCATCTGGAACGTCAACGACACAACACGGTGCGTAGTCGCAATGCCCGACTGGCAGCATTGCGGTCGTTCTTGAAATTCGCGGCGCATCGGGACGTGTCGTCATTGCAGGTGATCGAGCACGCCTTGGGGGTTCCCTCGAAGCGCTTTGAGCGCCCAATGTTCGGCTACCTATCTCGTGACGAGATGCTGGCAGTGATAGGCTCTCCCGATAAAACGTGGTTGAGTCAGCGTGATCATCTATTGCTTCTACTGCTCTACAACACAGGGGCTCGCGTGTCGGAGCTGATCGGCATCAAAGTCGGAGATGTCGTGACCGACGATAGCTCGGCTTGTGTCCATCTGCGTGGCAAGGGGCGGAAGCAGCGAACAGTTCCCCTTTGGCACTCGACGGTCAAGGCCGTGCGAGCTTGGCTACGGATTAACACGCAGTTTGTTGCATCATCACCTTTACTGCCAAACCGCACTGGCTACGCGATGACACGTGCCAACGTGACTTTGCGATTGGCAGAGGCAGTTAAGGCCGCCAGCCCCGCCCACCCGAGCTTGGCCGATCGACGTATATCTCCACATGTGATCCGCCACACCACGGCAATGCACTTGTTGCAGTCCGGCGTCGACATCAGCGTCATCGCACTTTGGCTCGGCCATGAAAGCCCTGTGACCACTCATCAATATATCGAGGCAGATCTGGCCATGAAGGAGCGCGCATTGTCGAGGCTTCAAGAACCCGCTTCAAAAATACGGCGCTATACGGCACCCGACTCGTTGCTCAACTTCTTGAGCAAGCTCTGATTATGTGAAGCACAAACTCGGCACCAACCCCTGACCACGGCGGTTGGTGCCGGGATAAACCGAATTGCTTTCCATAATCGACGGCTTTGCATAAGAACCTTTATGGAAAGCTTTCCATAAGAATTCGTTGCCGACGTAGCACTCAGGTAAGTCGCCAACTGGTCAAGGTTCGTTGCCGATGCAGCGCTCCAGTGGGTCAGCGAACGGTTGTGGCCGGCTGCAGTCCGACAGATCGGCGCCAACAAACAATTTGAATGTCGCCAGCGTTACGGATTGGTGCAATGCCAGAAAAATGAAATTGCCATGCTGTTCTCGAAACTCGGCGGAACTAACCCTAATTACGAGAATGGCTTTCAAGAATGATTGGATCAAGGCCAACACAGGGTCGGCGGATATTCTCACGATAAGTTCTTGGAAACGATAGTTTGCGAGAACCCACATTGCCAAGCCTTAGCGTGCTTTATTCTCCGTTTTCTGAGATGACCCCAGGAAGAGGAATAAATGCTTACCCAATTCCCCAAAACAAAGATCAAAACGCCAACTGAATGGCTTGCCGAGTACCGCGAACACTATGAGCGCCAAGCGAAGCGATCCATTGCAACCGGGCTGTTGATGGCTGTGGTGGTCACGGTCATTAGCGCTCTGATGCTCAGACACGCCGGAATGAATCCGATGGCCGCAGGGGATTCACTGCTGCTTGTCTTTCTGGTTTCGTTGATTGGCGCGTTGATACTGTTGCTCCCATCCAGACCAAGGCTAGGTGATGGCCTTACGACGCGAACGGTACTGGATGCATCACGTCGACACAAGGACAAGGTAGCCAGATAGCCGTGTGAACACCGTTTAGCGACGAACAATGGCGGAGTAACTTAGTCCAAAACCAGACCGTTCGCCTCTGTAAATTCTCCTTCATGGATGACGCGCTACCGCGCCGAATTCACTCACCACCAAGGAGAATTTCATGCAGCTCGTTACCACCAAAGAACGTATCGTTGGCCCACTGACACTCGTCGCAGGAGCCGCCGATGCTCGCGGCACTTTGCCGATTTTCGGCACGGTATTGCTGAAAGCGACCCAAACAGGACAGGTCAGTCTGATCTGCTCGGACAGCGGCATGCTGGCGCGGGCGCTCTCCCCCGCCGAAGTGACCACTGCCGGCGAAATCGCGGTCGATGTGAAGCGCTTGTCCGACCTCGTTAGAGCCTGTCCCGACAAGGCTGAAATCAAGATCAGTCTGGAAGAAAAGGGCACGCTCTTGGTGAAGTCGGGGCGCTCACGCTTCAAATTGCCCACGCACGCTGCTGCCGACTATCCCAAGATGGCCCCTGTGGCTGAAAAGCGACTGAGCATCACCATGTCGGCCCGTCGCCTTGCAGACATGATCGAGGACGTATCGCTGTCGATGGCCAGTGCCGATCTGCGCCCCTTTCTCAATGCGGCGTTGTTCTCACTCGACAAGACGGGTCTGTGGATTGTGAGTACCGATGGCTCACGGATGACGGTTGGCCACGAACCCATCCAAGCTGATGATTCCCTGCTGCCCAAGCAGGTCATCGTGCCGAGAAAGAGTGTCCTCTTGGCCAAGAAGTTGTTGGCGCAGGGCGGCAACGTCACGCTGACAGTCGGCTCGAAGGATGTGCAAATCACGTTTGCCGATGCCACGGTATTGTTGTGCAAAGGTATGGATGGCTCGTTCCCCAACTGGCGAGGAGTCATCCCAAAGCCGGAACAGCACACCACGATTGAATCGCAACGGCTGACGAGTGCGCTGTCAATGATGGCCGTGACCATTGAGGACAACCCCAGCGACAAACTGCTCAAACACAAAGTCGAAGTGAGCTTTGCGCCCAACGTAACCACCTTGCAACGTGGCGATTCGGGGGTGGTGGACATGGAAAGCACATCGAGTGCAAAAGAAGTTTGCAAACTCGCGTTCAACATTGACTACCTGCGCGATGCCGCCACCAGTATCGGAGCGAATGCCGAGCAGTTGCAGATCGGTTTCACACCGAATTCGAGCGCCATCACCGTGCGTCCGAAGGACAAGGATTACCCCCTTGCCGTGGTCATGTCGCTGCGCGCCTGACGGGAATAAAGCATTCCAAAACGACAGGGCGCGACTTGCGAAACTGTCGTTGTAGCCCCCCAACACAAGGAGATTTCACATGATGTTTCAAGCCCTGCAACCCCTGCTCGCTGAACGCGGTATTCACATCCTGCTTTCCGCCGCCGACACTTTCCGGTTCACGAACCAGTCCTGCAGCTTCACCGCACTCCCCAACCCAATCGGCTCAAACCGATCGCCCGGCCGCCAAAACCTCAAAACCACGCGCCTCCCAACTTCGCGGGCGTCAAACCATTCCACAGCCGCCTTGCCCGCCCCCCCCGGGCGCCCCGCACCCCGCTGTC